>DVED01000121.1 GCA_015295945.1 Oscillatoriales cyanobacterium M59_W2019_021
ACGCCGCCGTGGTACGTCGTCGAAGCTACCGAAACCGGGGAACTGATCGGACTTGCCGACCTTCCCCACCGCTTAGGCGTCGATCCGCGTTCCTACAAAGAACCCTCGTCCTCCAGCGAAACGGGAAACCCCTATTGCACCCAAGGGTTTACCTACACCTTCGCCATGGAAACGACGAAGGAACCCCAAGAACACGAACTGCCGCCGTTCTACGAACAGCACCAACCCTACTACAGCTACGAACTGGAACGGTTAGCCAGTTTCCCCCTGGTGTTTAGCTATCGCCGCATCCACAGCGAAGATCCCAAAGATGCCTTGCGTCCCAACCCCCGCGACAATCCCATGCTTCCCGGCGATATTTCCATGCAGAACTGGACGTGGGGAAACGACTACCGACCGGGAACGGCAGAGGATAATTTCATCTATACCCGCGAACAGTTGCAGGAGTTGGGACAGTTGGAACCCGGCGGTTGGCTGGGGGGTTTGCGGACGGAAACTTTGCAAAAAGGGGAAGATCACGCTCTCGGCTTTTTCTATTGGTTGGTGGAAGGAACCACCGACTCGCAATTGGGGGATGGAGTGAAAGAACCGCATCCCAACCATCGCTTGTTGGCGGGGTTGGATGCACCGATGGGAACGGGACACGGGTTGTCGAAATATCCGTACATTCGGGAAGGACGGCGGATTATCGGGCGTCCGGATTGGAATTCCCCCGATGGATTTATGGTGTGGGAAATCGATATTTCTCGCCAGGATTATCGCCAGCCGATTTATCAGGAAACTTTGATTCCTAAAGAATACCGGAGATTGTGGTTGGCACTGTCAGGATTGGAGGTGTTGGAAGTGTTGCAGGGCGATCGAGAACTCGAAAACGTGACGAGGCGATCGCGCGCTTCCATTTTCCCAGATTCCGTGGGCATCGGTCACTACGCGATCGATTTTCACCCGTGCATGCAGCAGCATCCCCCAGAAGCTCCTGGAAATATCGAAATGCCGGGAGAACGCTTGGGACAAGGAGCCTCTTACCCCTTCCAAATTCCCCTGCGGGCGATGATTCCCCAAAAACTGGACAATTTGTTAGTTGCCGGGAAAAGCATCGCCACCAGTCACGTTGCCGCCGCCGCCTACCGCGTCCACTCTTTTGAATGGTCGGCGGGAGCTGCCGCCGGAACCACGGCGGCGTTTGCATTGGATAACGGCATCGTTCCCTATCAATTGGTCGATAACTTACCATCTCCGGAACCGGAATTGGAACGGTTGCAAAGCCTGCTGATCCAACACCAAAACCCGATTGACTTCCCCAATACATCCGTTTTGAATAACGATTGGGAAGAGTGGAAAGAAGAGGAGAAATAATGGCAAATTATGGGACGACATCGCGCTAAATCTGACTTGCCTAGCAAAATTTGCCCGGTGTGCCAGCGTCCATTTACCTGGCGCAAAAAGTGGGAAAAGTGTTGGGACGAGGTGAAATACTGTTCCGATCGCTGTCGCCGTCGCCGTTCGCAGTCGGGTTAGAGTGGAAAGGGGCAAGAGATCGATCGAGCTTGACCCCTGACAGAGGCGTTAGCGCGATCGCATGGGACATTTCCCCAATCTCCCACCGCCTGACCTCTGTCATGTCCGCACCTGCGATCGGAAACGGTGTTATTCGGGATTAGAGATGATGTCACAACCCATACAGCCTAAGCTGATTATTCACGGCGGTGCCGGCAGTTCCCTCTCGGGAAAAGGCAGCGTCGAAATCGTTCGCCAGTCATTGCATCGAGTCATTGAAGATGTTTACGAGCTACTGCAAAATGGAGCCAGTGCGCCAGATGCCGTGGTGCGCGGTTGCCAACTTCTAGAAGACGATCCCCTGTTCAACGCGGGAACGGGTTCGGTCTTGCAATCGGACGGACAAATCCGCATGAGTGCCTCGTTGATGGACGGTACGAGTTTGCGATTTAGCGGCGTGATTAACGTGTCGCGAGTGCAAAATCCCATCGACCTGGCGAAAAAGCTGCAACCCGAACAGGATCGCGTCCTCTCCGACTTCGGCGCGACGGAATTTGCCCGAGAAATTGGCGTCCCCATTTACGATCCCAAAACAGAAAAGCGCTTGAAGGAGTGGTGGTACGAACACACCGACAATTTTCACCGGAAAATGGCGGACGTGGTTGCCGAACCGGCGGGTCGCGGAACCATTGGCGTGGTAGCGCTCGACGCGGAGGGACGCATCGCCGCCGGAACCTCCACGGGAGGGAAAGGCTTCGAGCGCATCGGTCGGGTGAGCGACTCGGCGATGCCTGCCGGAAACTACGCCAACGATCGCTCGGGTGTCAGTTGTACGGGGATCGGCGAAGATATTATCGAGGAATGCCTCGCTGCCAAAATCGTCGTCCGCGTCACCGATGGGATGTCTTTGGTGCAGGCAATGGAGCGATCGTTTGCCGAGGCCGAAAGCCACAACCGCGATTTTGGAGCGATCAGTCTCGATGCTACCGGGAGCATCGTTTGGGGCAAAACCAGCGATGTCATCTTGGCCGCTTTCCACAACGGAGATCGCATCGGCGACAGCCTAGAAGCCGAAAAAGGCACGAAAGTCGTTCGTTGTTAGTTGTTAGGAGTTAGGGGTTTGGGATTTGGTAGTCGCTAGTCGCGCTTTTGCTTTCTTCTCCCCCTGCTTCCCCGGCTTGCCAGAAACCGATCGAGTCCGTGCCGGGGTGCGTGGAGGAAAGAACGCAATCTGCTAAAATGGAAGACTGTGACTTTTTATGCGTAGACAATAATCCATCACTACCATGCCCCAGCGCACCTTACGAGGCACGAGCCGCAAACGAAAAAGAGTTTCGGGTTTTCGCACCCGGATGCGAATTAAGACGGGAAGACGGGTCATCAACGATCGCCGCCGCAAAGGTCGGTATCGGTTAGCCGTTTGAGGAAATCGGGATTCGCTGAATCATCGCGACTCGCAATATGACAAAAGTCAAAGCCACGACGGAGGAAGTCGATCGAATTGACTTTCTCTGTTTTCCGGTTGTCTGGTCTAGGTCGGTCTTTCTCAAATTCCCAAAGCTCGAGGGGAAAAGGTCGTGTTGCCTAAAGCCAATCGCCTACGACACTGGCGCGACTTCCAAACCATTTACCAACAGGGAATTCGTTGGCGGGGCGATCTTTTGATGCTCAGAGCCTGGCGTCGTACTGCTGCCGACCCCGTACCGACGCGCTTCGGGATTTCTGTCAGCCGCAAATTTAGCAAGCATGCCGTCACCAGAAATCGCATCAAGCGGCAAATTCGAGCGGCGCTGCACCATCTCTTGCCGGACATCGTACCCGGTTGGGACTGTATTATCGTCGTCAAGCCGACAGACCAAACGTGCAATTACGATCGATTTCTGCAAGAATTGAAGCAGTTGTTGGCAAAAGCAGAGGTACTCAATGGGCATTCGAGAGGAAACGTATTATGAAGGCGGACCCGCCATTGGGGACTTAATTTTCAATCTCCTCATCGGTTTGACGATCGTCGCTTTACCACTCACCATTGGAGCGGTGGTGCGGGCATTGTGGTTGCGCTATCGCATTACCAATCGCCGCATTTGCGTCACTGGGGGATGGATGGGGCGCGATCGCACGGATATCATCTATTCGGAAATCGTTAAAATCGTCACGGTTTCTCGCGGTTTCGGGTTATGGGGAGATATGGTCGTCACCCTTAAAAACGGCTCGCGTTTGGAATTGAGAGCGGTTCCCCGCTTCCGGGAAGTTTACGAGTATATCAGCGAGAAACTGTCGCCGAAAGCGCGTCAAGCCAGCGGTCCCCTCGGCCGCGCGGCTAATTGAGCATTGAATGCCGTTCGATAGAAAATATAGAGTGCAAACGTTGAATTAAAACAAATGGATTTTGGTATTGGTTTTCTCTCGAATAACGTCATGCTGCCGATCCTGGACTTGTTCTACGGGATCGTCCCCAGCTACGGTTTGGCGATCGTTGCCCTGACGTTAGTGGTTCGCTTTGCCCTCTATCCCCTCAGCGCGGGTTCCATTCGCAGTATGCGTCGGATGCGGGTCGCCCAACCGGCGATGCAAAAGCGGGTGAAAGAAATTCAAGAGCGATATAAAGCCGATCCTGCCAAACAGCAGGAGGAAATGAGCAAGGTTTACAAAGAATTCGGCAATCCCCTTTCCGGTTGCTTGCCCGTTCTCGTGCAAATGCCCGTTCTCTTTGCCCTATTCGCCACGTTGCGGGGATCGCCGTTTGCCGATGTCAATTACACGGTTAACGTCGAAATTTTCCCCAAAGAACAAGTCGAACGGATTCAGCCGCAAGTTTTTGCCACCAAACCGCAAAATATCTACGTCTCCGATGGGGTTCACACCAAGTTAACGGCATTGCTGCCAGCGGGAAATCGTTTGGTGGTGGGTGATCGCGTGCAACTGGAATTTCAAACGGAGGAAGGCAAGCCTTTAAGTACGTTTGCCAGCGAAAATGGGGAAACGGGAATCGCACCCCAGTTGAAAGTGATCGAAGGTGCCGATCGCCTGAAAGTCAATCCCGACGGCTTGATCGAAGCCCTACAACCCGGCAAAGCCACCTTGCAAGCCACCATTCCCGGATTAGCAGCAGACAAAGGTTTCTTGTTTATTAAAGCACTCGGACGAGTGGGAACGACAGACGAAAACGGCAATATCAACTGGGATATCGTTGGCATGGTGCTGTTCTTCGGATTGAGTTTGTATCTCAACCAGATTCTGTCCGGTTCCGGTGCCAAAAGCGCATCGAGCGAAAACAGCCAGCAAGAAACGGTTAACAAAATTACCCCCGTTCTGTTTTCGGTGATGTTCTTGTTCTTCCCCCTTCCGGCTGGGGTGTTGATGTACATGGTGATTGCCAACATCTTCCAAACTCTCCAGACTTTTATTTTGTCGCGGGAACCGCTGCCGGAAAACCTGCAAAAAATCCTGGACGAACAGGAAAAAGCCGCGAAGAAAGCCAGCGGCGATCGCAGCACCCTGCCCTTCGAGCCGGGAAGTTCCAAGAAAAAAGCCGGGTAGTTTCGCTGCCGTTATTTACAATCACTTCAGATCAGCAGCATGAACGATCCAAGATTAAATCGCGGTCGAGAGTGGTTAGAACAACTTCTGGCAATGGGGGGCTTGTCTATTCCCGTTACCGCTTCGTGGGAGGTCGATAGTTGTTGGCTGACCCTCGACAGTTCTCACCTGACTCCCGAGCAGATCGAGAGTCTGATCGGCACGCGGGGAGAGGCGATCGATGCCATCCAATATCTCGCCAATTCGATTCTCAATATCGGGCGCGTGCCCGAAGAACAATCCTCGTATACCATCGAACTTGACGGGTATCGGGTGCGACGGCAAAACGAATTGCAATCTCTGGCTGAGGAAGTTGCCGATCGCGTTCGCACCTCTGGAGAGGCGGTGGAAATAACCGATCTTTCCTCCGCCGAACGGCGTCAGATTCACACCTTGTTGAAAGAATCTACGGATCTGGAAACCGAAAGCCAGGGAGAAGAACCCCATCGCCGTTTGGTGGTGCGGTTGCGATCGGAAATTGCCTAAAATCGGGGAATTTTCCAACTGAATGCTTGGGGGAAAACCGCATGGACGCTATTTATATTCCCAGTTTGACCAACGCGCCCGATCGGACGGAAGTTGTTCCCGTCAACGATTTTTTAGCGGATTTGCAAACTTTAATGCCCGTGCGCGGTGATGTCCGAGTCACGCATCAGGGGAATTATTTAGAAGTATCTGCTAGCGCGATCGCGATTGTGACCTTAACTTGCAACCGCTGTTTGCAGCAATATAACTATCGCTTAAAAATCAAACCGTCCGAACTGATTTGGTTAGAAGAACCCCAAGCCGTTCTGCCGTCGAGCGATCTCGAAATCGAAACGCCCCTAGAAGAATTAGTGGAAAGTTTGCCGCCTAACGGGTATTTTAAACCCGATATTTGGCTGTACGAACAGTTGTGTCTGGCGCTCCCATCTAAGCAGTTATGCGATGAAAACTGCGAGGGAATTCCCGTTTCCCAAAGCAATCCAGAATCCCATATCGACAGTCGCTGGGCGGCACTCGATGCTTTAAAAGGAAAGTTACCCCAGTAAGAGGGAAATTAAAAATTCACGCTCCTCCGTTCCCGTTAAAAACGGTGCGTTTCGTTCCTCAACACACCCTACCAAAACTAGCGACAAAAAAACAAACCCCAAACCTCAAACCCCAAACGATGTTTAAAGACGAGTTTGAACTGTTGTTAAGAGCGCGGTATCCGCTGATTTATATTCCGACGTTGGAAGAGGAACGGGTGGAAGAGGCGATCGCCCAGTGCGCGAAAACTCAGGGCAATCGAGCCATCTACATTTGGGATTTTGTGGAGGGATATCAGGGGAATCCCACGGATGCGGGGGCGGGGCGACGCAATCCGTTACAGGCTTTAGAGCAGGTGGAAAAGCTGAATGCGGCTGCTCCTGCTATTTTTATTTTGCGAGACTTTCACCGCTTTTTAGACGATGTTTCCGTGTCCCGGAAGTTGCGAAATCTCGCCCGTTTGTTAAAATCACAACCGAAAAATATCGTCATTTTGTCGCCTCAAATTGCCATTCCCGAGGAGTTGAGCGAAGTCTTAACGGTGTTAGAATTTCCGCTTCCCGATCGGAGCGAAATTCGCAGCGAAATCGATCGATTGTTAGCGGCAACCGGGCGATCGCTAGAAAGCCGAATTCTCGATGACATGGTACGTTCCTGTCAGGGGTTATCGATGGAACGGATTCGGCGGGTGTTGGCAAGGGCGATCGCCACTCACGGAGAATTGCGATCGGAAGATGTGGAATTAATCCTGGAAGAAAAGCGCCAAACCATCCGCCAAACCCAAATTTTGGAGTTTTACCCCACCACCGAACAAATCTCCGATATCGGCGGGTTAGATAACCTCAAAGAATGGTTGTTGCGGCGTGGCGGGGCATTTTCCGAAAGGGCGCGACAATACGGACTGCCCCATCCTCGCGGTTTATTGCTCGTTGGCATCCAGGGAACGGGAAAATCGCTAACCGCCAAGGCAATCTCACACCACTGGCACTTACCCCTGTTAAGGTTAGATGTTGGGCGCTTATTCGCCGGATTGGTGGGGGAGTCGGAATCGCGCACCCGCCAGATGATTCAACTCGCCGAAGCCCTCGCCCCTTGCGTGTTGTGGATCGACGAAATCGACAAAGCTTTTGGGGGAGTAGATAGCAAAGGGGATGGCGGAACCACCAGTCGCGTGTTCGGTACGTTTATTACTTGGTTAGCCGAGAAGAATTCTCCGGTGTTTGTGGTGGCAACGGCAAATAATATTCAAGCTTTACCGCCGGAAATGTTGCGAAAAGGCAGATTCGACGAAATCTTTTTTGTGGGTTTGCCCAGCCAATCGGAACGGGAAGAAATTTTCACCGTTCACCTTTCCCGGTTGCGCCCTCACAATCTCAAAAACTACGATTTGCAGCGTTTGGCATACGAAACTCCCGATTTTTCCGGCGCGGAAATCGAACAAGCCCTGATCGAAGCCATGCACTTAGGCTTCAGCCAGAATCGAGATTTCACAACAGATGATATTTTAGAAGCGGCGAGTCAAATCGTTCCCCTAGCCCGCACTGCCCAAGAGCAAATCCAACTGCTGCAAAATTGGGCAGCCGCCGGGAAAGCCCGGATGGCATCTCGGGGTAACAGCTTAACCCGTCGAATTCAAGAAATTTAGAGATTAGATAGTTGTTAGTTGTTAGTTATTACACATCTCCAGAAATTAATTCAGACCCCTCTCCAAACCTCTCCCCGACACGGAGAGAGGCTTCCTCACCCCCATTCCAACAACAAACCTTTTCCTTTACCCCTTCCTCTTAGGAGGGGGAGGTAGAGAAGGGGGTCAGGGGGGTTAAGTCTCGGTCTTTTCCTCCAGATGTCTATTAGTTGTTCCTCACCCATTACCGATTACCAAATACTATGACTTTATCGAATATTGCTAAAGTAATTTTGGGATTGGCGATCGCCATTGCCCTACTCATCGGGGGCAGTGTTGCCGCTACCTTATATTTGGTTGCCAAACTCACCGCACTGCCGCCCAAACCCGTTTTCGACAACAAACCCCCCAATGCCGAAGAAACGGCGGCAACTCCCAAACCCGCCACACCTGCTGCCTCTCCTGCTGCGTCCCCTAGTCCTTCCCCAACTCCTACACCCACACCGGAAGGATACCTCGCCAAGGTGACTTGGCCCCAAGGCTTGTTATTGCGAACTGATCCGAGTTTTGAGGCGGCAAATTCGGGCGGCGTTGCGGTTAACCAGCAGGTTCGCGTTTTAGAAGAAACAGAAGACGGAAAATGGCAGCGAATCCGCTTGGAAAGCGGTCAAGAAGGTTGGGTTGTGGGTGGTAATACGATTAAGGTGGAAGAATAAAATATAGGGTTCGTTTTTTTCCTTAACACACCGTTTGGATGAGTTGTGAGGTGTTAATTTGAAGTGCAATGTTCGATCGATCGAACCCGTACGATCGCCAAATTTACCTAAACTCTTGCTATGGAGGCGTTGCGTAAGTCTTAATGAATTTAATTCTCGATCGAATTTTAAATTCATTTTCTACAGTCCCCACTGCTGAAGACTGGTTGTATTCAGTTATTTTATTAGTCGTTTACGCGGCGATCGCTCTTCCCATCGGACGGAAACTCAATTTTTTACAATTTGATATGGGGTTACATCCGGCGATCATTTTGCGAATGGCGATGGTTGCCTGGATCGCCCCCGGTTTGCTCGAAGAACTGGTCTGGCGAGTTTGCCTTATCCCTCATCCTACCGAGGCGATCGACCCTTCTATCTTCTGGTTTTGGGTCATCTTAAGTCTCTGTCTGTTTGCGATTTACCATCCTCTCAATTTTTTTGTCAAACACGACACCTTTAAAGATCCGATATTTTTACTCTTAGCGACCCTTTTAGGTGTCATTTGTACGATGTCTTACCTCAAAAGTGGCTCGATTTGGACTCCGACATTTTTGCATTGGGCGATCATCGTGGTGTGGTTATCTTTCTGTGGCGGTTACGACAAAATACACGGTTAAAAAAAATCCCAGCGTAGATAGCTACACTGGGAAATCTTGATTGGGTCGAAAATTTACAAGTCGTTGAGAACCGATCTAGAACTTAAACGTCGTCCGAATGGTTCCCACCACGATCGTGTCATTGTCCTCTTGGTAAGCGGGACGGAACACCGCAAACGCTCCAGGAGTAACGGAAATATTATCCGAAACTTGGATGCGGTAGAACCCTTCCAGGTGATAGGAGGTGTCGCCCACGCGACGACCGCTAAACTCGTTGCGGGTAGCTTTGGGCGGAATCCCAGCTACGATGCCCAACAGGTTGCCGTCGCCACCCAAATCGGGGAACGCCAGTTGCAGCGCACCGTTCATGATGGTAGCGCTGTCATTGTTGTCGTCAATGATATCGCCTTGGGCATTGGCGAAGGTAACGCCGTACCAACCTCCCACTTGGAACTTATCGCTGACGCCAAAGAGAACTTGAGCGCCCAGGGAGTTCCCCGTAGTGGCAACGCCATCGAACGGATCGGAAGCGTAGGCGTCACCCGTGCTGCCGGACAGGTTCACTTCCCCACCCGGTGCGTAGTAGCGGACGTAGGACAGACCGAGTTTGAAGGCATCGGAGGGTTCAAACACTAAGTTTGCCAAAGCAGCGTGCTGACCGTTAAACAAACCGTTCTTCTCGGCAGGGTTGCTGGCAAATTCGCTTTCAGCCAGGTATGCCAAGTTCAAAGTTGCCGAATCTCCCAAACCGATATTCAATCCCAAGCCGGAGCTATCGTCGCCTTGACGTAGAACCGGGTTCAAACGACCGAAGCGAGAAATGGAACCGCTACCACTGCTGGCAATGGGGCTGACCACATCGATAAAGTCGCGAGGTTCGACGCTGTTCCCTGCCAAGATCACGTCTACGTTATCGGTGGCGGGGAATTTGTAGTAGAGGTCGTCAAGTTCGACATTGTTCCCGTTATTGCCATCAAAGCCCAAGCGGGTCATGTTGGTTCCGGTCAAACCGCCTCGGAACGAGGTGATATTCCGAGCTTGCAAGCGAGTCCGCAAGCGGTCTTTTCCAGTGAAGCTGGTGTCGAGGGTCAACCGGACGCGATCGGCGAAAATGGTTTGGGTGTTGTCATCGTTGGTGTCGCCTGCGGGGATACCGGGAATGGCAGAGCCTTCACCGGATGCGGGAGCGCCCCAAGTATCGGCTAGGGCGAAGATGACTTCCCCTTTCAGTTTGGTAGTGGTGGAGAACTGGTTGGCTTCCAACTCAGCGGTGCGAGCTTCCAGAGCGTCTACCCGTCCGCGCAGGGTTGCCAATTCGGCGGCGAACTCTTCTTGCAAGCGGCGGATGGTGGCGAGGGATTCGGGATCGATTCCTTCATCTCCGCCGACTAATGCCAACACCTGATCCAAGCAAGCGTTCAAACCCGCTGCGAACTCGTAGCGAGTTAGCGCCCGGTTGCCGCGATAGGTTCCATCGGGATAACCCGCGATACAACCGTAGCGTTCGACGAGGGATTGCAGGGCTTGGAATGCCCAGTCGGTGGGCTGTACGTCGGAAAGCTGGGACACCGAGGTGACTTGGGACAGTTCGGTGGTCGGGTCTGCCAGTTCGGAAACGGAGGTGAACTGAGCGACTTTTTCGGATTCGGCGGTAACGTCCAATCCTTTGGTAGTTTCGACGGCTGGCACTTCAGCTTGCTTTTCAGCCAGGGTTTGAGGGGCTTCTTGGGCGATCGCCGCTGTACCCCAGATTAAAGAAGTCATTCCCACCAGGACGGGAGAGACTCGCAACAGAAAACTTATCGTTTTAGAATTCATCTCGTTCATTACTCTCACACCTGCTCTTGTCTTTAAAGTTTTGTGACGCTAGCCAAGATTTTTAGGTTCCCTCTATACATAGATCGATTCATGCAACTGTTCGATCGGTCACCATTTTTATACAAAATCCTGCCAAGACCTATCTTAGCATCGGCAGGTTAAAGCGACATTAAAGTCTGCGATCGCCATCGGGGTGACATCTCGAAAGCCGCAAAGCGTCCATCGGACATAGGATAGACGAGTTTTCAGGAACTCCAAGTCGAACCGTTACCCCCCACGGATAGGATCGCATGGCATTCGCACTGCTAGATCTAGCGTGGCGACGTCAGTCCTCGTTTTTAGCGTTCGGGAAATCCGAACTATACAAACAGGCTATATTGTTATATAGTAATATTAAAGGCAGCCGCAGAGGTAACAATCGTGTTCTTTCGACAACTTTTCGATCCAGAAACCAGTACCTATACTTATTTGATTGCCGATCGCCCGACCCGATCCGCGATCCTCGTCGATCCAGTATTGGAGCAGGTAGAGCGAGATCTGCAACTGCTCCGAGAACTGGGACTGACGCTGAAATACTGTCTGGAGACCCACATCCATGCCGACCATATTACCGGAACGGGGAAACTGCGAGAGGCGACGGGTTGCTTGGGAATCGTCCCGGAAAATGCCAAAGCTCAATGTGCCGATCGTTTTCTCAAAGACGGGGACATTTTGGAAATAGGAAGCGTGAAGGTAGAGGCGATTGCCACCCCCGGTCATACGGACAGCCACAACGCCTATTTGGTCGATGGCACGCACTTGCTCACCGGAGATGCCCTACTCATTCGCGGTTGCGGGCGGACGGACTTCCAAAGCGGGGACGCCGGAACCTTGTACGATGTCATTACCCAAAAACTATTCGCCCTTCCCGATGAAACCTTCGTGTATCCCGGTCACGATTATCGAGGTCATACAGTATCTACTATTGGCGAAGAAAAACAGTGGAACCCCCGAATTGTCGATCGCACCCGTCGCGAGTTTATCGAATTCATGGCGAACCTCAATCTTCCCGATCCGAAAAAGATAATGGCAGCCGTCCCCGCGAACGAGCGTTGCGGTCGTGTTGCCGTATAACAACACTCTCAATTCATCAACCCTAACTTTTCACAAAATTGACCTTTATGCTGACTTCCAATCCGATCGAATTGCAAACCATTGATGCCCGGACTTTGAAACAATTGCTCGATCGACAAGCGGTAACGCTTATCGACGTGCGCGAACCCGGAGAATATGCCGGGGAACATATCCCCGGAGCGACTCTGGTTTCTCTCTCCAATTTTGACCCCAACCAAATTCCCCAACAAGATGGAAAAATGATCGTTCTTTACTGTCAGTCGGGGACTCGATCGAAAACAGCAGCCCAAAAACTCCTCGACGCCGGATTTCCCACGGTCACTCAACTCGCATCGGGTCTGAATGCGTGGAAAGACGCTAAATATCCTACAGTTGTCGATCGTAAGGCTCCCATTAGTTTGATGCGCCAAGTGCAAATTGTGGCAGGTTCTTTAGTTTTCCTGGGAACGGTATTAGGGGCATTTGTTTCGCCCGGATTTCTCGTTCTCAGTGGTTTTGTCGGTGCGGGATTGATGTTTGCTGGGATCACCGATACTTGTCTGTTGGGAATGCTGCTGGCGAAGCTCCCTTACAACCAAAAATAGCACTGAGGCTCGTTCCATCCCACGCTCGATCGGCGTGGGATTTTTAGTAGGTCGTTCGTCAGTCGTTCAATTCTCGATCGATCTCAAATCGATAGTCAAGCTTAAGAGACATTTTCCCGTTCGCGAAAGAATCTAGTATACTAACTATATAGAAATATAAGTTGTACCCTAAATTTCTCCGGAATGTCCAAGACGCTTTCTCAGAAAAATACGCCAGAAGTCCTCGCTCCCGTTGCCGATTATTTCAAAGTCCTCTCAGAAACCAGTCGCTTGCAAATTTTAAGCTGCCTGAGAAATGGAGCGATGAACGTTACCGAAATCGGCGAAGAAACGGGCTTGGGGCAGGCGAATCTCTCCAAACATTTAAAAGTTTTAACCCAGGCAGGTTTGGTTTCCCGACAGCCCCAAGGCGTCAGCGTTTACTACGAAATTTGCGATCCGATGATTTTCGATTTGTGCGAATTCGTGTGCGATCGCATCAGCCAACAACTTCAAAAGCGGGCGAAAGAATTTGAGAAGATGTCAGCCTTCAAAAATCGCTGAGATCGCTGAGATTTACTATTTTTCGATCGCCCTCTCGAAAAAAGTGGCTGGGGAGTTTTCTCACTCCCTCTTCACTAAACATTCGCTTCCCAACGACGCGCACCCCTTGCCCGACGAATATCTCGCCAAATTTGCGTCGCCGCCAACGCCCCATCTCCCGCCGCGATAACAACTTGATTTAATCCAACTTTCAAGTCTCCAATGGCAAAAATGCGCGGATGGGAAGTCCGACACATTTTATCGGTTGCAAGATTGCCCCCTTGCATCTCCAGGTTCAATTCTTGAAGATAACTATTGTGATAGCGGGAACCCATTGAAATTAGACCCGTTTCTAACTCAACGATCGAACCATCCACTAATTCTACACCTGTCATTTGATGGTTCTGTCCCAAGAATTGCCGAATCGGCGTTTCGACCAACGGATAACCGTGTTCCCGAAGTTTCTGGCGCATTGGCGGACTCACCTCAAACGTGCCGTGAGTGAAGACGGTAATGTAAGGTGTAAACCAGCTTAGATTGAACGCCATTTCTTCAATACTGGCTTCGCTTCCGGCAATTAAACCGCATTTTTTATCGGTCATTTCATAGCCATCGCAGACCATACAAACGTGGAGATTATACCCGGCATAGTCGTAAACATTTCGCATTTCTTCTAAAGGCGGCAAATGGTCGATAATGCCACTTGCCGCAATTAAATATCGAGTGCGGAATGTGGCAAAAAGGCTATTGACGCGCCCCACTTTTACCTTGACAGCGAAGGTTTCCCCTTCGTCTACCACTTCCTCAACGTAAGCGTTGAGAAAATCGCCATCCAAAGAAGCGTAATGTTCTTTGCCTTGCTGTAATAATACTTTTCCGGGAGTATCGGGTGGCAAGCCGAGATAATTATGTAGCTCTTGCATCCAGAAAGAACGAGCTTTGCCTTTGTCAATAATTAAACTCGAAAGGCGAAAACGCTGCAAGTAAATGCCCGCAGACAGTCCTCCTGCACCGCCCCCGATAACGATCGCATCGTAAATATAATTTGTCCGGTTTTGAAGATTTTGTTTGGAGAGTTGCATCGCGAACCTCTCTAATTTAGAGTAAAAAGCAGAGGGCAGAGGACAGAAGGAAAAAGGTTGAACGGTCTGGGTTTTCAGTTATGCTTTTTTCCTAACTCTCCTGTCCACTGCTATAAATCAATGAATCAGTAGATTGGGAAACGAATGATAGCAACAGCCACTCGGGTTAGGACATGGCGACTGAGCGAAGACTGGGCGTAGCATTTGCATAAACATTGTCGGTTAGTGGACAAGATTATCGGGCAAATGCTACGCCCCTACCCAAATTTTTCCTAACGGGTATGGCAACTGCTATAGTAGGAATTGCATGGGTTTGTCTTCGATATTTGCTGGCAAAAACTTTTCCGCAAATCTACTGAACTGGGATTGAAATTTTTCAAGTTTTAACTTTGTTTCGATATCCCGGCAGATACAGGGATAATGGTGCGTTACGCTCCGCCAACACACCCTACATATGGAGGCGTTGCGTAAGTCCTAAGAGAGATAGCTTTCGATCGCCTGTTTGAACTGCGGATTGGCTGCAAAATCAAATCCTAATTGTTTCCCAGTTTCTAAAACTCGGTCTACTGTCATTTTCTGGCGATCGGCGTCATAAAGTAAGGCAATAAATGCAGCTCTCATTCCGCTTTTACAGTGAATCAAAGTAGGTTTGTCAAGTCGATCGAGTTCTCGGACGATCTGCTCGATGCGATCGACATCGAGCGAAGCTGGCGTTAGGGGAGTATGGAGGTAGGTCAGTCCGGCAGTTTCGACAAGCTGTTGTTCGGTCTCCAAAAAACCGTCTTCGTTGGCAGAGCGGAGATTCAACACGGATTTAAATTCCGTATCTGCTAATTGCTGTACCTGTTCTGGAGTGAGTTGACCTTGAACTGAAAGTCGATCGTCAATTTTAATGATATTTTCCATGTAGATTTCTCTTTGAGTTTTGCTGAGACTAAATGCAGTTTTCAAAAGTTCGATCGCCCTTTTTTCCACCCATTTAAACGTTCGAGATTGAATCGAGGACAGCAATCCTAAACCCACCAAGGTTGTTTGCCCGTCCGGGGATCGTTTTCCGTCCAAGGTGCAATCCGGATGTACTCTCCCGCCAACGTCACCCGAACTAGTTT
The DNA here is from genome assembly GCA_015295945.1 of Oscillatoriales cyanobacterium M59_W2019_021. Taxonomy (GTDB): domain Bacteria; phylum Cyanobacteriota; class Cyanobacteriia; order Cyanobacteriales; family Geitlerinemataceae; genus DVED01. The sequence goes on from DVED01000121.1 coordinate 15,288, forward strand.
GAGGGGAAGTGGAGCCGGACCGCGGACCACGTTTCCATCCGCATCGTAGCGAGACCCGTGACAGGGACATTGGAATTGATTCTCGTTGGGGTTCCACGGAAACGTACAACCTAAATGGGTACAGTTATCGACGATTCCCCAAGGATGGAGCGTGCCATCTTCCCGAAGGGTCAGGTACGTGGGTTCTGCGGCTAAACCCGCCACTAAGGCACGAGTGCCCGGTGCTTCTGCCAAAATTTGACTCGCGGGAATGAGATTGCCATTGATATCTTTGGCGAGAATCGAACCGTCTTCGCCGACTTCTGCGGGTGCGGCAAAGAACTTTGCCGCCGGGTAGAGCACGGTGCCCGCTGTGGTGGCGACAACCGCACCCGTGAGAAAGTTAAGCAATTGTCGCCTCGACAGGGAGGGACTTTCCAGAGGAAGACTCTCGGACATGACTGGATACCTCTGTATTGTAGGTTTGCGAACGTTGTTTACATTTCTATAATATAACTAATTAGCGATTTAGTCAATTAAGAGATCGAAATTCCCAACTCGGCATCCTGTGCGCCGGAGATCGATCGCGAAGAGGCAAGTCGGCACGGCTATAGAGGGCGAGCCAATCGAATCGCGGGACAAAAATAATTAACTAGTTTCCCATTTGGTTAAATAATGACATAATGAGAACAAGCCAAACCGTTTGGTAAAAGACAGGGGTTGTAGGGTAACGCTTTTGGAGCGATCCCGCACCAGTTTCGATCGCTCGGAGTCATGAATATGGCACATATTGTCATCTTGGGAGCAGGTATTGGCGGATTGCCAACTGCTTATGAATTGCGGCATTTGTTGCCGAAATCCCATCGCATCACCCTCATTTCAGACAATCCCAAATTTACGTTTATTCCCTCCCTGCCGTGGGTGGCGTTCGATTTAACTCCCCTAGACAAGATTCAACTAGATCTCAAACATCTTCTGCGGGGACGGGGTATCGATTGGGTGCAGGGGAAAGTCAGCGAGATCGATCCCCACTGTCAAACGATCGAAGTTGCCGGAGAAATCCTCAGTTACGACTACGCCGTCATTGCCACGGGAGCCTCGCTCGCCTTAGATGCCGTACCGGGATTGGGACCGGAGACGGGTTATACTCAATCCGTTTGCAATCCCCATCATGCGTTGTTGGCGAGAGCGGCTTGGCGCGAGTTTTTAGAGTATCCGGGTCCTCTCGTTGTGGGAGCCGTGCCGGGAGCGAGTTGTTTCGGACCTCTGTATGAGTTTGCTCTGCTGGCGGATTACGTGTTGCGGAAACGGGGATTGCGTCACCGGGTGCCGATTTCTGTGGTGACGCCGGAACCCTATGCGGGTCATTTAGGCATTGGCGGCATGGCAAACTCTGCGGAACTCGTGACTCAAATGCTACGGCAGCGAGAAATTGAATGTATTGAAAATGCAGCGATTACCGAGATTAGTCGCCATCAAATTCACGTAGCGGGAGGTCGGATTTTGCCGTTTCAATACTCCATGGTACTTCCCCCATTTCAAGGTGCGGCATTTTTGCGATCGGCAAAAGGATTAACCGATGAAAAAGGATTCGTCCCGATTTTACCGACCTATCGACATCCCGACTTTCCGTCAATTTATAGCTTGGGCGTCGCCGTGCAATTAACGCCACCGGAAAAAACACCCATCCCTATTGGCGTTCCCAAAACCGGACAAATGACAGAAGCGATGGGCATGGCGGTCGCGCATAATATTGCTAGGGAATTAGGCGCGATTTCAGATGCTCCCGTGACACCCACTTTGGAAGCCATTTGTATGGCAGATTTTGGCAACACGGGAATTATTTTTATTGCCGCTCCGGTGTTACCCGACTTAGTGACGGGAAAACGGCGACAATCGATCGCGCGTCAGGGTCGGTGGGTGAGTTGGATCAAGATGGCGTTTGAGAAATTCTTTCTGATGAAAATGCGCTGGGGGATGTCCGTTCCCTGGTTCGAGCGTTGGGGTTTGCAAATTTTGGGTTTATCTTTAGTGGAACCCATTTCAGAGGAGTCGATCCCAGAGGTACAATTAGTTCCGGTTAATTCAGCATTACTGAAACGGAAAATCTAGATAATCGTAACAACGAGCGATAGTTGCTGTTAAGAGCCAAAGGATAAGACCGTGAAATCAAGTTTAATAAAAGATCGAATTCGACGAATTTTATCCCTGATATTACTCGCGGTAACGATCGCGATTTTAATGTGTGTGGGAGTTGGGACATTTAACCTTCCCTCGGCTGCGGCGGCAATTCAAGTTTTGGAAGAATCCCCCGATCGCATCCTGTATCAATCCAGACACAAATTTCAAGACAATCGGGGGAATGCTTGGCAAGTCGTATTTTTCAAACGGGTTGAAGCGGACGAATCTCCGAGTCTTAATTTACGGCTGGTGGCTTTTCCAGGGACAGCCGATTTTGCCCATCCCCAGCCTTTGAAAATTAAAACCAAAACCGGGAAACAGTTTGAGGCAGAAGATCTCTTTGCTGAGGCAGCACCGACTGCCAACGTCGGTCAATATAATTTGGAAAATATCTTAGATCGATTGCCCAGCTTTGCCTCGATCGATCTCGTGACGACGATGAAGGACGATCGAACGGTAGCGCTCAAAATCCCGTCAGAAGTCATTTTAGAATGGCAAACCATTGCGGGTTATTAATAACGAGATCGAGAGGGTAAAAATCGATGACGTTTAAATCTCTGATCGATTCGATTCTGGAAAAATTGCAAGTCGATCGATTAAAGCGTTACATTCCCATTCCCGAATGGTTATTTCGCTATCAATCGGAATATCTAGTTGGGGATATTATCGCGGGGATTATCGTCACCAGTTTGCTCGTTCCGCAAAGTATGGCATACGCACTGCTGGCGGGATTGCCTCCTCAAATTGGACTCTATGCGAGTATGCTGCCGGCGATACTCTATCCGTTGCTGGGTAGCAGTCGGGTTTTAGCAGTGGGTCCGGCGGCAGTGGACTCGCTGATGGTAGCAACGGCACTGGGAAAACTCGAACCGCAAAATACGCCAGAGTATCTTATTCTTGCACTAACCCTCACATTTTTAATTGGCTGTATTGAAATCTTAATGGGCGTGTTGCGGTTGGGTTTTTTAGTCAATTTTCTCAGTCATGCGGTTATTTCCGGGTTCATTAGTGGTGCAGCAACGATTATTGCGATCGGTCAAATCAAGCATTTATTCGGCTTAAAAATTTCCAATACAGAATCGCTCTTCACCTTAGTTCTATCCATTTTTAGAACGATTGATCGCACCAATTGGGTTGCTTTAGGTTTGGGATTGGGAAGTATTGCAATTTTGCTATTTTTTAATTATCCACTAGTCAAATGGCTCAAACGACGAAGATGGAGCGATCGAGCGATTCTTCCTGTTTCTAAAAGTGCGCCATTACTAGTGGTTATCGTCGGGACATTATTAGTTTGGGCATTGCATCTTGATCGTGCAGCAGGCGTAAAAGTTGTGGGAGATATTCCTTCGGGATTGCCTCATTTTAGTTTTCCGATCTTCGATTTATCCACTTTAGAAACTCTTTTACCGATCGCATTAGCTATTAGTTTAGTCGGTTATTTAGAAGGTTTTGCCGGAGCCCAATCTTTAGCTCGAAAACGACGAGAAAAGGTGAGTGCGAATCGAGAATTTATCGCGCTGGGTGTTGCTAATTTAGGAGCGGCTTTTAGCGGGGGGTATCCAGTAACGGGAGGTCTCGGTCGATCGGTGGTGAATTTTGCAGCGGGTGCGAATACTGGACTGGCATCGATAATTACGGGACTTTTAGTTATTGTCATCGTGATGTTTCTCACGCCAATGTTTTATTTTTTGCCCCAAACTTGCTTGGCAGCAATTATTATTATTGCCGTTTATAAACTTATCGATCTTGCCACATTTCGGCGAATGTGGTTATACGATAAAGCTGATGCAATCGCCTGGTTGACGACTTTTATTGCTGTTCTATTTGTGGGTGTCGAAAAGGGAATCTTGTTGGGAGCGATTGTGGCGTTAGTTCTGCATTTGTGGCGCACGAGTCATCCCCACATCGCGATCGTCGGACGTTTGGGAGAGACCGAACATTTTCGCAACGTGCTGCGGTACGACGTGAAAACTAGCCCCCAAGTTTTAGCCATTCGCGTGGATGAAAGTTTGTACTTTGCCAATGCAAAATATTTAGAAACGTATATTTTCAATGCGATCGCCAATCGCGAAGCGACTCCGTTGGAGTATCGCCCGGACGTGAAAAAGATTTTACTGGTATGCAGTGCAATTAATCTTATCGATGCGAGTGCCTTAGAAATTTTAGAAAGCCTGATTTTTGACCTGAGACTGTTGGGAATTCAATTTTATATGTCTGAAGTCAAAGGACCGGTGATGGATAAGTTGAGAAAAATTGGGTTTGTCGATTATTTAGGAGAAGAGCGAATCTTCTTATCGACCGATCGAGCCATGCGCGAATTAGCTGGGATTTAGCGCAGGAAAATCACTCGATCGCATACGATCTTCGACCATCGTCACTTCTCTGGCTTCGAGTAACGACCAATCTCGGCGGACGTTATCGAGATAGCGATCGATGTAAGATTCGCGATTTTCCCCAGAAGAGCGAATGGCATCGATTAAGATCAAAGGATGGGTTAGGGTTTTGACATCTCACTGGTCACTGGAAGTCGCGCCTACAGAAACCCAGTCCGCCTTCGCGGACTCTCTAAACCCGCGAAGGCGGGTTTAGCCACTGTCGCAGCGGTTTCAACCGCCTCGCTTGCTTTCAATTTTAAATTGTGCGGGGTTGAAATCTTCTCCCAAACGAATGGTTAAATCCGAACCCACATCTCCTGTAGAATCCGTGACAATTTGACCGAATCCCAACAGTTCTTGAAGGAATTGAGCGCCTTTGAGATCGCCTTGCTGGACGATAATTTGAGTTTGTCGCGGTCGATCGAGCCAAGACTCCGAAAGGTAAACCCCCTGCGCTCCTTTGGATGCTAAATAAGCTTGCAACTGCTCTCCCTCTTTGGGGTTGGAGGTGGGATTTTGGATGGCAACGCGCAAGGTGGCCAGCACTCGTTCGGGGTTGAGTCGGTATTGCGATCGCGCGTCGTTGTCAGTTTCGATCGGCTGTTGGAAATAGTCGGCGAGAATGCGATCGCGTCCTACCGGATCGATCGTCCAATCCCCATCAGTTTCCGCATCGCCGAAGCGACCGGGTAATATTACCATTTTCAGGCGATCGGCATCGACGTGTAAACCAAACTCCACCAACGCCATCATTTCCGGCACGGTTAAATCCGTATCCAAATATTTTTGGACGATGCGAATGGCTTCCGGCAGGTGCGGCAATACCGTAGGATGGGTGAGGCGCGATCGCAATGCTTGGATTAACGCTTGCTGGCGCTGTACCCGACCGATATCGCCATACGCACCTTGACGAAACCGGGAAAATTGTTCCGCTTGCGTGCCGTTGAGGATTTGCCATCCCGGTTTGAGGTCGATTTTGAGTTGTTGCGTACGATCGGTATAGGACATGGCACTAGGAACGAACACTTCGACCCCCCCCACCGCGTCCACCACTTCCCGCAACGCTTGGGTATTGATGCGAACGTAGCGATCGATCTCGATGCCGCCGAGGAGTTGTGCGATCGTTTCCTTCGCCAGTTCGCTACCGCCTTCGTAATTCGCCAAATTCGCCTTCGCCAATCCCACGCCGGGAATTTCCGTCGGCGTATCGCGAGGAATCGACAGCAGCGACATCGACTCGTCTTCGGGATCGAACCGCAGCAGCAAAATCGTATCGCTGTGACCGGAAAACCGATCGTCAGCCCCCTCAATCCCGTCCACACCTAGGATTAAAATATGAATCGGTCGAGTGAGTTGGTAGCCGAAACCGCGATCGCGCTTCACTTCAGTTTGGACGAAGGATTTGGGAGACGGCAGCACCCAAGCGGCGATCGCTCCCAGGGTAGCAGACGCCATCACGGCAACGGTCAATCCCACTCCCCACCACACCCATCGGCTAAAATCGAGATTCGTCCTTCTCGTTTTGACTGCCACAGAAGGCGTACCTACCGTTGAAGTTGGAGATGCAGAATGTCTGGCTATCACGGTCTTGACCCCGATCGCAGTTCTCGTCGCTTTTGCATGATAGTGCCATGTTCGATCGAAAGCTAGGTGTTAGGGTGCAAACCCCCCGCGTTGCGTCCCCCAAGTTAGACTGTACCCGACTGCGAGACTTGCTGGCGGCGGCACGATGGCAGGATGCCGACGCAGAAACCCGGCGTCTGATGGTGCGAGCGATCGATTTGCCGGAGGAAGCGTATTTTACCGAACGCGAATTTCTCCAATTTCCCCAGAAATCGCTATCGATTCTCGATCGCCTGTGGCGTGACTATAGCGGCGATCGCTTCGGCTTTAGCATCCAGAACCAAATTTGGCGGCAAATCGGCGGCTGGCATCCGGATGCCAACTACGACACCTGGTTGCAATTCGGTCGGCAAGTGGGTTGGTTGCGTGGCTGCTGGCTATCTCCAGAGGAACTCACCTTCGACTTGAACGCACCCGCCGGACATCTTCCCGCCGCTTGGACGGAAGAATTCGAGTTAGGAGAGATCGCGCTGAGTTTGTGGGCGCGGATGGAGACGTTTGTATTCAATGAGACAATATACTGTGGGGATCGAGCGGATTCCCCGAATCCGCCGCCATAGCACCCCATTGCTCCATCTCAATCCAGAATCGATGCAAGTTTCAAAGCTTTCGCCTGCCAATGTCGCTCCTCAAACTGCTTGCCGTGTTGGAGAACGCTTACAATTAGAGTTCCTCCGGTCACCCGATCGCCCTTCGCCGCAAACTGAAGGACGCGACGTGGTTGAGGGGTTGTGCCAAACCCCGAAATCCGTTCCACCTCGCTACTTCTACGACGATCGCGGATCGCAACTGTTCGAGGAAATTTGTCACTTACCGGAATACTACCCCACTCGCACGGAAACGGCAATTCTGCGCAACTGTGCCGGAGAAATTGCCCGCCTGACCGGACCGTGCGAATTAGTGGAATTGGGCAGCGGCAGTTCGACGAAAACCCGCTTGTTGTTGGATGCGTATTCTCAGTGGGGACAGTCGGCTCGTTACGTTCCCATCGACGTCAGCGGCGGTATTTTGGAGTCGAGCGCTCGCAGTTTGCTGGCGGAATATCCCCATCTTCAAGTGTGCGGTTTGGTGGGGACTTACGAGGCGGCTCTGTCCCATTTGCAGCCGACGACGATGCCAACCCGGACGATCGCCTTTCTCGGCAGCACGTTGGGAAATCTGACTCCGGAAGAGTGCGATCGCTTTTTCGCGCAAGTTTCCGAAGTGCTGCAACCGGGCGAGTATTTTCTGTTAGGAATCGATTTGCAAAAACCGATCGAGATTTTAGAAGCGGCATATAACGATGCCAGCGGCGTAACCGCAGAATTCAACTTAAATATGCTGCGCCATCTCAACCATCGTTTTCAGGGCAATTTCGATCTCGACGGCTTCGAGCATCGGGCATTTTATAACGAAGATTCGCACCAAATTGAAATGCACTTATGCAGTCGGCGATCGCAATCGGTCTGTTTGTCGGACTTGGATCTCTCTATTAACTTTGCCCCTGGAGAAACGATGCTCACGGAAATTTCCCGCAAGTTCGACTTAGCCCAAATGCAGGAGTATTTGAAAAAACGCGAACTTCTGACAGTGGGGGTTTGGTGCGATCGAAATGATTGGTTTGGCGTCTTGTTGTGCCAGCGGCATTAGAAATCAAGATCGCCAAGACTATCACTTGAGTTTAAACAACTGACTTTAGGGGCTTTCCCCTAAATGTGGTGGGCAACGGCGGATTGGCAGCGGATATTGGGGAATCAGATCGCGCTCTCGCCGCCATAGCCCACCCTACAGGAGCTAGCTAAGAAATGTTTAGAAACTTCTCCAGGGCGATCGCCATAGCTGGGGGCCAACGGCGAATTTTAGCAACCCATTCGATATCTTTGTAACGCGGATCTAAGCCCACAGCAGCCACCCAATTACTTTCGGCTTCCCCAATTTTGCCCTCACTCCAGAGAACGGCGGTGAGGGCAGCACGAACGTCGGCGAATTGGGGGTATTTCCGCGCTAGATTTTTGAAATTTCGCAGGGCTTCGGCAGTATCGCCGAGTTGGTAGAGCATCAAAGCATAGTTGGTGCGGGCAATGCCCAGACGAGGTTCTAATTCTGCCGCTTTTTGGTAGTCGGCAACCGCTCCTTCCCAGTCTTGCAATCCGGCTTTAGCGTTGCCTCGATTGTTGTAGGCGGCGGCGTCGTCGGGTGCGAGTTCCAAAACGCGATCGTAGTCGGCGAGAGCTTGGGAAAATTCGCCCAATCTTTCGTAAGCTGCCCCCCGATTGAGGTAAGCATCGGGAAGATTCGGTGCGAGTTCGATGGCGCGATCGTAATCGGCGATCGCTAATCCTAACTGGTTTTGACCCGCCCGGATGTTACCGCGATTGCTCCACAGGGCTGGATTGTCCGGAAAGCGATCGATCGCTTCGCTCCAAAATCGATCGGCACTAGCCAAATCGCCGTTATTAAACGCCCGAGTGGCATCCTTTGCCAGTTGTTCTAGCTGATTCAATGAATCTCGAGAAATGGTAATTGGATCTGGCGCTAAGGCAGGTATGAAATGACCGAAGGCTGTGGTAACGGAAACGAGAACCGAACTCAACCAAGCGAACAGTAAAGCGAGCATCTTTATGAGTGATTGGGATGTTCTTGGGCTGAATATTAAATTAGTTTAAAATAGATTCTGGCAAGATAGGGTTGCCCACTGGGTTTTATCCGTCAGGACGAGATCGCCCTCTCAACCCCCGATCGTTGGCGGAGCCTCTCCTCTGGAGAATCGCCCAAACGCCAAACCCCACTGCCATTCCCGGCAACACCTCGTACACCGAACCCGAGAGTTGCAATCCTCCGTTCCAAATCGCCGCCGTGGCAATCCCGGCAAGCATCATCGCCACGGCAACCCCAGAAGAAACCGGTTGCCCCCAAACTCGCAGTATCAACAGCGGTCCCAATCCCGACGCCAGTGCCGACCAAGCGAACACCCCCAAGGCAAACATATTTTTATCGCTGGCTAAAGCGATCGCCAAAACGATCGCCGTCACCACCAGCGTTCCCACCTTCGCCCGGTTGTAAGAATGCCCCATGTCGGGTAGCAAATCCTGAGTTAACGCCGCCGAACAGGAGAGAATTTGCGAGTCGGCAGTGGAAACGACGGCGGAAAAGATCCCCGCCAAAATCAAACCGACGAACAAACCGGGGAAAAACTGAATCGCCATCTGCGGCAGTGCCAACTCCGGATCTCCGCCGTTGGTGAGTTCCGGTAGCAACACCCGTGCCGTCAGTCCCACCACCACCGCCGCTGTGGAAAAAATAACGTACAGCGCTGCGTAAAGATTGCGCGTCACCCCCATTTTTTGAGCCGAGTCGATAACCATGGCTCGAACCATAATATGCGGCTGTCCGACAACTCCCACCCCCGCCACCAACCAACTGAGGAGAAATAAGCCGAAACCGAATTGCAAATTTTGAGGAACCGGGTTGATTAACGCCGGATCGATCGCCTCCAATTTCGCCCACAATCCCCCGAATCCCCCACAGGCGGATAGCGTAACTGCGCACAACAGAAACATCGCCACCATCATTACCACCGCCTGGACTGCATCCGTCCAAATCGACGCTCGAATGCCGCCGGAAAAACAGTATCCCACGACGATAACCGCGCCTAAGATAATCCCCCAGGCATAATCCCAGCCGAAAATCGCGTGCAGGGCTTTGCTTCCCGCCAGGAGTTGGGCGGCAGCATATGCCCCTAAAAAGGCGATCGTAATCAGTGCCGACAACGCCAACACGGGGCGGTTCCCCTTGCTGTCACCCCCCAGAAAAGCACCGATGGTTTCCGAGGCATTGGCTTCGGACTGTTGCCGCAGTCGCGGGTGGACGAAAAACCAGGTGAGATAGTCCCCCAGAAACCAACCCACCAACAGCCACGCCGAGGAGATCCCCACTTGGTACGTCCAGCCGATGGTACTGATAAACATCCCGCCGCTGTGTGCCGTGGCGAAGGCGGAAAGTCCCGTCAGCCAAGGGTTCACGTTGCGATTCGCCAGCAGGTAATCGGTGGTGGTGTTGGTTTTGCGAGTTGCCGAGTACAAACCCACCCCGGCAAACAGGGCTAAAAAGACGATGAAACTGACTGCCGCTAAGAGTCGATCGAACACGATTTCAATCTCCGATATAGGTTATGTAGCGAGTCTAAATAAAATCGGAATTGGGGCGATCTCGGGGGGAGTTCCCCTACATCGGTTCGCAAGTCAAATAGACTGGCTATATTGTCGCTGCGATCGTTACCGCATCGATAAATAACAACAGCAACGTACACCCCAACAAAATGAAATACATCCACGGTTGTGCCAGGGGACGCACGTCTGTCGTATCGATCGCCGTTTTCTCCCCAACTAGCCGCACCAACTTGGCAAATCCCGCCACCCGCATGGGCAGCAGATACCCTTCCCCCGACTGGGAGAGGAAGTAGTACACCAAGCCTCCTTGACCCGTGGTACGCGGTTTAAGCGCCTTCACCTCCGACCACGGTAGCGACCACCCCGGACGGAAAAAGCGGGGAACCCAACCGGGGTAAGTCACGCGAATGCCGCGATCGTCCAAGACCACCCGTTCGCTGAGAGCGGCGTACAGCAACACCAACCCGATCGCCAATCCCCCCCACAACACCGATGCCGGAATCGGCGCATCGGTCAATTGCGCTAAAAAGGGTAGCGGCACGGTTAGGGCAACGTACAAGCCAATCAGGGTAATCCGAATCAACGGAGAAATTCGGAAGATGGAGGGTTCTGGGGAATTGGCGATTTCAGACACGGGATTTAGGGCAGAGGGGGTAGAAGGCAGAAGGGAAAAGCCGAATATTATTGTTATGCGTTGAGCTAGCAATGCTTTTTCCCAATGACCAAGAAGAATACAGAAGTAAGCGCTACGCGCTGGCTACGCCCACAGGAGTTCGGGTGAATTTAATATTCTGAACTCCTGTAACTCCTGAACTTCTGAACTCCTTTTAACGTAGTGTATCGTCATTCGATCGAACCCAACCAGCAAAGTGGTCGATCGAGCGGCAAAACTTGACAACAGTCGCATTTATATTGAGAACTATGTCATTAAAGGAACGAGTTTACGGCGTTTCAGCCCTGTGCTAAAATAGATTAGGGGCGAAGCTTTGACTACTTATAGTACATAAATCAATAATCTAAGAATTTATTTTTATCCAACCTGAATTGGCGATCGAAAATTACCCATTACCCATTACCAAATATATGAGATTCATCAGCCCTAAAACCGACTTTGCCTTCAAAAAAAATATTTGGTTCCAACGATAGCAAAGACATCCTCGTCAGTTTTCTCAACGTGCTTCTCTACGCCGGAGAATCGAAAATTCAAGATCTCGAAATTATCGATCCCTATGCTTCGGGAACGACGATTGGCTTGAAAGATAGCTATCTCGATGTTAAAGCACAACTCGACACCCAAGAAATCGTCATCATCGAAATGCAGGTTTTGAATGTCTCGGCATTTGACAAGCGAGTTGTCATAACGCTACCAACACCTATTCGACCCAGCTTAAATCGGGAAAATGATACTTCAAACTCAATCCCGTCATCGCGCTAACCATTACCGATTTTGTCATGTTTGATCGCCACGATCGCGTCATTTCTCAATACCGCTTCAAAGATTTTGAAGATTTAGTAGACTACCGCAACTACGAACTCGAACTAGTTTTCGTCGAATTGCCGAAATTCCAAAAAAGCTTAGAAGAGTTGGAAGAGTTATCCGACAAATAGATTTACTTCATAAAAAATGCTCCCAACTTGGAAATGATTCCTTCTCCCATGCAAGGAGTTCCCGAACTGAATAAAGCGATGAATATTGCCAACCGAGCCAATCTCAATCTCGAGGAATTAGAAGACTTAGAAAAACGAGAAATGTTTCTTTGCGACCAAATTGGAGCCGTCCTCAAAGGGATCGAGGAAGGCTTAGAGCAAGGGCGGCAACAAGGTCAAGCTCAACTTATCGTGCGTCAGCTTACTCGGAAATTGGGGGAACTGTCACCCGAAACCATCGCAGAGATCGATCGCCTCTCTCACGTGCAACTCGAACAGTTAAGCGAAGCAATCTTCGAGTTCGATCGCCCGGAAGACCTAGAACAGGGGTTGCGCCAACCTCCCAATTAGGGATTCAAGGTTTTTCAGCACACCCGAGCGATCGAATTGACCCAATCGGGGTACGATCGATATCTACGTCATTTGAGACTCTACCCCATGGTGCGCTCGCCCTTAACTGAAGACCTTGCCGACCTGCTGCAAAACGCGCCGGAACTGAACTTCGAGATTCCCAATCCCGAAGATGAAGAACTGCCGGAGTTCGAGTTTAACCAACGGGTGGAAACAGCGTGGGTGGTGTGCGATCGCTTCGACCTGCAAACCGACATCTGGCGGGGGCGAATTTTGCGAGCCGTGCGCGATCGGGAAAAAAAAGGCGGGGAAGGACGGGGCAAAGGCTTTCTCAACTGGCTCAAAGACCGAGAAATCAGCAAAAGCCAAGCCTACGCGCTGATCGAACTCGCCAACAGTGCCGATACCCTCCTCGCCGAAGGCAAACTCCAACCCGAAGCCATCAACAACTTCAGCAAACGCGCCTTCGTCGAAACCGCCCAGTCTCCCCTACAAGTGCAACAACTCGTCAGCGAAGCCGCAAGTGGGGGCGATCGGATTACCCGACGGGAAGTCAAACAACTCACCGACGAATGGGTGGCTATGACCTCGGATTTACTCCCCGAAGAAGTGAAAGAAAAAGCTGCCGATCGATCGCTGCCTCCCAAACACGTCGCTCCCCTGGTGCGGGAGTTAGAAAAACTACCCGAATCCCACCAACAAGAAATCCAACGCACTGTTGCCGAATCTCCCGATATCGATACCGTCAAACAACTGACCAGCGACGCGCGCAACCTCTCCAAATACCTCGATGCGGCAGCACAAGTGCAAACTATCGATCCCAACATCATCGACTTAGAACTCGCCTTAGAAGAAGCCTTACGCATCGGTTGTTTGAACGTCGCTGCCGATTTAGTCAAACAATCGGCACAATTAGAACAAACGGCAGTCAAACTCTACACCACTTGGAAACGGTTGGCAGGAATTGCCGATCGCCTCTACGTCGATACCGGAGCCAGTACGCCGAATTTGCGATCGTTGATTACCTGCATCGAACGCATCACCGGATCGATCGTGGAAGTTCCCCTCGACGATTCCAAAGAACGCACGGTACGCCTGCAAATCCTGACGGAATAGCTCATTTGGGGTTTGGGGTTTGGGGTTTGGGGTTGAGGCACGAAACGCACCATCGTCAATTACCAATTACCAATTACCGATTACCCCATCCACTGTGTAACAGTTGAAAAACCGGACACTTTGTCAAGTGCACCCCCCCATCGGAGTTGTAGAATAGGGGGGGGTTTGACTCCGGATGGGGATCTCTCCGTTTTTGCCCTCATCTTCCCAAGTTATTCACAACAGAGTTCTACAATCCAGACAGAGCTAGCCCTCTCAAATGCAAAGTCCATAAGGCATCTACCGGTATGAAAAACGCGATGAGAGTCAACTCGCACCCAGGTCTGGTCAGAAAAGTTTGCAAAATGTTATCTTCCCGTACCTCTCATGAGTTGACAGCCCTTCTGAGTGACGAACTGCGTACTCCGTTAAATTCCATTCGAGAAGCTCTCATTCTGGTGTGTGCGAGCGAACTTGGGTCTCTATCCGAGAGAAATCGAAATTTACTCAGTCATGCGCTCAAAAATACAGAAGATTTAGTCTGTCTGCTCGAAGCTCTCGAAAGCGAGTTCGATTCTTCCGCCAGTCGAAACCCCTTAACGAGCGATCGCCTTCGTCTGGAAACCGATCTGCGTCTGGCGTGGGAACAGCAACAACTCCAGTTGTTCTACCAACCGATTACCTGTTTGGAAACCCATCGCACCATCGGATTTGAAGCACTGGCACGGTGGCAGCATCCCACCCAAGGATGGATTCCCCCAACCATTTTCATTCCCTTTGCCGAACAAATTCGCCTGATCGAACAGTTGGGGTTGTGGGTGTTGCGCCAAGCCTGTCGGCAATTACATCTCTGGCAGAAGCAGTTTCCCAGCCATCCACCCCTGACAATGAGCGTCAATTTGTCGAGCCTGCAATTAATGCGACCGGATTTAGCCGTGCAAGTCGAACGCGCCTGTCAGGAAGCTCAAATTGCGCCGAGTAGTTTGCGGTTGGAAATTACGGAAAGTAGCACGATCGAAAATCCCGAAATGGCGATCGCCTGTCTCCAGCAGCTCAAAGATATAGGCATCCAACTCTACCTCGACGATTTTGGCACGGGTTATTCTTCGCTATCCCGCTTGCAAGACTTGCCGATCGATGTTCTCAAGATCGATCGCAGTTTTGTCAGCCAACAGAAATGGGAAGTCATTTGGTCAATTCTCCTATTAGCCGAAAGTTTGGGATTAGAAGTCATTGCCGAAGGCGTTGAAACCGCAGAAGAACTCGAAAAACTGAAGTTGTTAGGATGCAAGCAAGTCCAAGGATTCTTTTTTTCGCCCCCTGTCGATAGCCATACCGCTACCGTCTTAATTGCCGACGCAATCTGTTGTTAAAACGCACTTTAGATCGACAGTTCAGATCGACAGCTATTCCTTGACACCAGCTTTTGCTGGAAGCTAAAAAAACGCTATACTGACATCCCAAATTGCCGCCGTTCGACACGCTATCGGTTTCCCTATCTCAAATTTTATTGATAATATTCGGTTTGACTGAATCTGTCCGAGCGATCATCGATCGGGCAGATTTTGATCGATTACCCATTCCCCACGATCGAGCGCGCGAATTTCTCCAGTCGATCCATTCCTTTCTCCACCGATTCTAAATCCGTGGCATAAGAAAACCGAATGCAATCATCCGTTCCGAATGCCATTCCGGGAATGGCGGCAACGTGATACTCGGTTAACAATTGGTTGCAAAACTCGACGGATTTCATCCCCATCTTGCTGATGTCGATGTAGAGATAAAATGCCCCTTGGGGTTGGGGAGCGCTCAAACCGGGAATGGCGTTGAGGCGATCGAACATCACCTGGCGGCGTCGGTCAAACGCTTGGCGCATGGTTTCGATATAATCGGGAGATTTAGGCGACTCTAAGGCTTCGATCGCCCCGTATTGAGCAAAGGTACACACGTTCGACGTACTGTGACTTTGGATGGTAATCGTTGCCTTAATTAAATCCACAGGACCGGCTAAATAACCCACGCGCCAACCCGTCATCGAGTAAGCTTTAGCAAATCCCCCACTGACGATCGTCCGCGCAAATGCTTCGGAACTCGCCGCACCGATACTCAGGTGTTCTGCCCCATCGTAAAGCAGTTTCTCGTAAATCTCGTCGGAAACCACCCAAATATCCCGCGCCACTACCACTTCTGCCAACGCGCGAATTTCGTCGGGGGTATACACCATCCCCGTAGGGTTAGACGGGGAATTGAGGACGAACAGCTTGGTTTTGGGGGTAATGGCTTTGTCGAGTTGTTCCGGCGTAATTTTATAGCCCGTTTCTACCGTCGTGGGAACGATAACCGGAGTTCCCTCCGCCAATTTTACCATTTCCGGATAGCTCAACCAGTACGGGGAGGGGATAATCACCTCGTCCCCGGTTTCGATCGACGCTAGCATCAAATTAAACAGCGACTGCTTGCCGCCGTTAGTGACGGCGATATTTTCGGCAGCGTAATCCAATCCATTCTCGGTTTTCAGCTTGTGCGCGATCGCCGATCGCAATCCCGGTTCCCCCGCCGCCGGACCGTAGCGAGTTTTGCCCTCATCCAGCGCCTTCTTCGCCGCCGCGACGATATGGTCGGGGGTATTGAAATCCGGTTCTCCGGCACTAAAGCTACAAACATCAATTCCCTCGGCTTTCATAGCTTTGCCTTTCGCCGTAATCGCCAAAGTAATGGAAGGCGGGACTTGACCCACTCGTGCTGCCAACTTCATCGTTCGTCGTCCGTGGTGCGTTGTTTTTGGTATTCTAGTCGGGTCATCCGTAAAAGCCAAGTTAAGAAAACGTTTAGATCGTTTGAGTTGGAGGGTGTGGGGTTTTACAAGGGTATGTTTTTTAGATTCTGGGCGAAATGGGGCAGAGGGGGCAGAGGGGGCAGGGGGGACAGCTTACAAGGGAATGTTTTTTAGATTCCGGTGGATACGAGCAGGGGAGGCAGGGGAAGCAGGGGGAGCTGTCTTGAGCAAAACCCTTAATTTTTCGTTGACACTTGACGAGCAATGGGAGCAATTGTGAAAAGCATTCCCTTGTAAGAGAGGAGGCAGGGGGGGCAAAACCCTTGAAATCTCGTTCGACAGTAACCAGCGATTCTCCTGCATGAGACGCTTCGCGAACGCATCAATTGTGAAAAGCATTCCCTTGTAAGGGTGTGGGGTTAGGGGTTTGTTAGGGACTTGCGGGGAAATCAGGTATCCATCAGGCTGGAAGAATCGTAATATCCCATTTGGATCGAAACCCAGCCGATCGAACCCAAAAAGCCGGGGACATTCCCCGGCTTTTTGGGTCGCTGTGTTTTGTACTCGCAGGACGTTGACGCCAGCGAAGAAGCGATTGACCTAGACCTATGAACTGTGCGGCTGTTGAATGGAGACAACGCAAACCTGGACATAGCCGCCGCGTGGGTTGCCGAGTCAAGGGAACACCGGCAGACCGCAACCCCTCTGGGATCAGCCGCCCAGCACCTCGGCAAGCCCGACGAAGATCGGTATTCCCAAGGCAATCGCAACCGGTGTGCCGATGGCTGTAGACGCACCGATGTAGGCGGAGGGATTCGCCGACGGGATACCGGCTCGTAACGTAGGCGGCCCCGAGATGTCCGAACTGGAGGCGGCAATGACGGCTAGGATGGCAACACCGCCAGGGGTGAACCCCGTAGCGACGTGGGCAATCCAGCCGAGACCGAAAGCAATGAACCCATGCAGCAGCGGTGCCAGTAGGGCATATACAGCATACCACTGAGCCACCTTGCGCAGCTCGCCGAGCCTTGCCCAGGCTTCCATACCCATGACCAGCATCAGGATTGAAAGCAGACCGCGAAACAGGGGTTCGTAGAAGCTCTCAAAGACACTTTCCGGTCGGGTTAGTATGCCCAAAGCGAGACCGAGCAGCAGTGCTGATAAGGCAGAACCTTGAAGGCTTTCCTGGACGATCGGCCATATCCTGACCTTCTGACCTTGCTCCATGCGATACTCGCTGGCGGTGCTGGGATACCCACGGGCGGTAATACCCTGCTCGCTGGAATACTCGCCGGCGGCAACGGGCTGCTTGCTGAGATACTCCTCATCCTTGCTGAGATACTTGTCGCGCTGCTTTTTGGTATAAATGCTAGCCAAGACGATCGCCGTCACGAGCGCTGGGATGTCCATGAAGGGATAGAGAGCGCCAGCCCAAGCCTCGTATGTGATGCCTTGCCCGTCCAGTACCGTCAGACCAGCGGCGAGGGTAGAGCCACTCACAGCACCAAACAAACCTCCGGTCGCCAGGGCATCTACGACTCTAATTTGCGGCAGCTTGGCTAACGTGAAGCTCGCGATGAACACGATCGCAATCCCTAGTACCGCAGCGAACAACGCGGGCAACAGCATATCCGCTATATTGGCATTGCGGATCGCAATGCCGCCGCTCAGACCGACTTTGATGAGCAGCATGAAGACAATGAACTTATAGATCGCATCTGGAATTTGCAGTTGGCTACCGAGGGCAGCAATGACTATACCGCCAATCAGAAAGCCGAGTGTTGGGGACTGCAATTGCGACCCGAATTTCGTCAAGAAATCGGACAAGAAATCCACGTTGTAATTCCTCCTTGATTAGATATTAGGGGTCAGGACGGCAGGCAAGCGTAGCCTCAAATCCTGGGTAGCTGGCTCCACACATCTGCGTGAGCAGCGAGTCAACCCGCCACTAAGAATGCATCTGCATCCCGGTGCGTCGCGTGCTGGAAGATAAGGTGTCGCTGTCCCGTAGCACATTTCATAGATAGATCGATTTCTATTAAAAACCGATGTTCTATGTACTTAAGTCTATCATTAAATCCGCACGAATTGGCGATCGCTCTACATAGCTCTGTTACGTAATATCAAATTCAAATCATAAGTTTTCCTTTTATAGCAAGGGACAGTAGGGTTGCGGCATCCTCAATTGAAGGTTTCATGAGTCTGCGGTTTCACATTTTCTGAATACAGGAGCCATGCCGCCACTTGACGAGCGCTGCTATATAGGGCTTTCATTCGCGACTTCTTGAGAATAGTTTCAAGAATCGGTGAAATCTTTTTGGGAGATCGCCGATCTTCCCCCCCCTCGCAAACCTTGAGCGGCTTTGGTATAACAGTCGCCACTGTTATTAGGTTCTAGCAATCGCTGAGCTAATCAATCCACATTTCGGGGGGAGTTGTTGACGGCTCATAAGTCTTGGACGGACTGTTACTGGCGAGGTTAAACCACCCCACCGCCAGTAGGAGACCGAACCCACAGCCCAACAAAAAAGTCCAGGCGTGAGACGACTCGAGAACGCAGAGCAGGCGGCGATTGCTGCCATATACTTGCACTAGCCAGCCTTCGCTAGTGTTATCAAATTTGGTTTGCAGTTTCGTTGAGTCAAACTCGTTCATTGTGTACGCTCCATATCGATCGAATGTGTGTGGCGGTGGCAGGCACTTGCCCGCCGTTACGGAAACACCTGTCAGAAATTCACCTGTGAATGGAGAATGTCTCAAGGAGAGAGACTGGGTCGCTCAAACCTGACATTGAGGTAGAACGAAAGACAAAAATCTATGCTTTCGCTTTGAACGATATTCTTAAGTATATACTTAGATGGGCTGCGGCTACCCCGATCTACTAAAGTCCATCATCATAATTATCTGAACCGATTGATAAGCTGGGCTTTTGAGAACTGGCGCGGAGATAACGACTGGGGATCGGGCGATCGGGTCATAGCGCCAAAAGGATAAGTGTTTTTTATAAAATGCTTCCGCTAATCTGAGTTAATCTTTGAGTGGATTCGCCGATCTTTGGCATAAACTTAAAGATATGGTTCAAGGCAAAACCATAGAGTCTTGTCTTGAATTGTTGCAACAGAAAACATCAAGAGGTAACCCACATGACCCAGAAAGCCAGCAAGCTCGTCATCGTCACGGAAAAGGTGCTGCTCAAAAAGGTCGGCAAGATCATCGACGAAGCCGGGGCTACCGGTTATACGGTGGTGCCCGCTGGCGGAAAAGGCAGTCGCGGCGTGCGTTCGTCTGGACAACCCACCGTTAGTGAAGACTTCTCGAATGTAAAGTTCGAGGTGCTAACCCCCAATCGGGATATGGCTGTGAAGATTTCGGATGAGGTGGCAGCGCGGTTTTTCGACGATTATTCGGGCATCGCTTATATCTGTGATGTGATGGAGGTCTTGCACGCGCACAAGTTCTGACTCAAAACCCTAGAAATTATCACATTAATAAGAAGTTATTTGATCGATGGGAATCTCGGTATTGTAATGACATCTGAGAGATCCAAAAGAGCTAGTGCAGGCTGGCATCAATTGCCAACAGGCTGAGCCTTTCAACTGGAAGTTCTAAGTGTTATCCAGATGGGTTAGTTATTTCTGCCACGCTGCACTAGAGCGGTTGCCAGAACGGGGTTTTTCCGACACCATCGTCGGCGTCGGTTTGTTTCGCCAGCGTTTGTCGTCGTTACCGGACAAACGCATGGGCGAAAATACTCGCTACGGGATAGAGGATGCCGCTTTGAGCGCGTAAGCGCGTGTTCTTCATCGAGGCGTCCTCAAAATTTCGACGAGACTTTCGACTAGTTGTTGCAAATGCGATGTTTCGTGGGTTGCCATCACCGTTATGCGCAAGCGGCTGGTGGGAACGGTGGGCGGACGTACTGCCGAAGCCAAAATTCCGTTTTCTTTGAGTCGATCGCCCACGGATAAAACTAGTGCCGGATCGTCTAATTGCACGCATAAAATCGGAGATCCGGAAGGGAGTAATTTAGGCGATCGTCGCTCAGCATTTTCTTCGGAAATTGTCAACTTTTCCGAGATGAATTGCTGGAGATGGGTAACATTTTGCCGAAGTTTCACCAGTCGTTGGGGTTCCTGTTTGAGAATAGCGATCGCCTCTAACGCTGCCGCCGTATCAGCCGGCGATAAACCCGTAGTATAAATCCAACTTGCCGACCGATTTCTCAAGTAATCGATGAGTGGAGCAGAACCCGCAACGTATCCCCCCAAACTTCCCAAGGCTTTACTCAAGGTTCCCATCTGAATTAACGGACGGTGGCGCAATCCAAAATGTTCGGGACTACCCGCCCCCGTAGCCCCTAAAACTCCCGTGGCGTGGGCTTCGTCGATGAGGAGCATACTCTCAAATTCTTCCGATAAATCGAGCAATTGCGGTAGAGGACAGATATCTCCATCCATACTGAAAACACTATCGGTTAAAATCAAGCATCGCCGATAGTGCGATCGCCATTGTTGTAATTGAAGTTTCAGTTCGGTAACATTGTTGTGGGGATATTCTCGAACCGTTGCCCCTGATAAAATCGCACCACTTTTTAAACTGGAATGATTGTATCGATCGGCGAAAATAAGGTCGCGTTTGCCCACCAGAGCGGCGATCGTTCCTAAATTTGCCAGATATCCCGAACTAAAAACCAGGGCATCTTCCGTTTGCTTGAAATCGGCGATCGCCCGTTCTAAATCTCGATGAAGCGATCGATGTCCGCTGAGTAACCGCGACCCCGTACTTCCCGTTCCCCACCGCCGAGTTGCCTCTACCGCCGCCGCAATGAGTCGATCGTCGCCTGCCAATCCCAAATAATCGTTACTGGCAAAATTGAGGAGCGATCGCCCTTCCATTTCCACCACCGCTCCCGGACGACTGTCGATCGTCCGCACCGAACGATACCAATTCGCCTTCCGAATGGCTTCTAAAGAAGAGTCTACCCAACTATAAGGATTCGTCATTGGTCATTTGTCCTTTGGGGGTTTGGGGTTTAGGGTTGGTAATTGCTAGTTGCGCTTTCGCGCTTTTGCTAGTCGCGCTTTTGCTTTCTTCTCCCCCTGCCTCCCCTGCTCCCCCTGCTCAAGAAAGCTCCCCCTGCCTCCCCTGCTCAAGAAAGCTCCCCCTGCTCCCGAACCCCTTCGATTACCAAGGACTGCCCACCATTGTAAAGCCCGACCAATAGTACGGATGAGAGAGAGCGCGATCGTTGGTATCGGCTAACTCGGGCGGTAGGGGAACACTACCGTCGGCTTCGACGAGTTCGCCATTGCGGACGCGCAGTTCTCCCCGCAACATCGCCAGTTGCGCTTGTCGCAGGGCTTCAGCTTTTGTGGCAATGCCCGCTTGTTGGAGTTTTTGGTAAAATTCCGCCATCAATCCTAACGTGCCTTCGTCGCTGACATACCACAAACTAGCGAGAACGGATTTCACCCCAGCTTGGACGGCGAATCCGGCAAAACCCAATTCCGAATCCCCATCGCCGACAGCAGTGCGGCAAGCACTCAACACCAGCAAATCGACAGGGTAATCGTTCCAACCTAATTCCCGCAAGCGATCTAAGCCCAGTTTGCGATCCCAAAACTGGATATAAGAATTTTCCGGTTTTCCCGCTTGAAATTCGGCGTGGGTTGCCAGGTGAACGATGCGGTAGCGGCTGGAGTTGCGCTGTTCTTTAAGGTTTTCCAGGGTAAAGGCTTCGTTGAGGAAGGCTTTTCCGGGCCAAATTCCCTCGATCGGGCGATCGGGAACTAATGCCGATCCTCTAACGATGGTGGAGAGTTCGATGGGAACGGCAGGCAAGGGGATCTGATCGCGGAACTGACTGGCGCCCATGGCTAACACGCGGCTGCCTCGCAACGGTTGATAGCTGGTATCGGTGAGGTTGATGCTGGGAATCAGTCCTAGGCTGTATTTTTCGATGAGGAATTGCTTTCCATCGTGCAAAGCGGCGATCGGCAGGGTGCGCAGTCCTTCATCCATAGAAAAGACCAAAGTGTCCGCCCCCACCCGTTGTAGTTCGGGTTCTAAAGGGGCGATGAGCCATTGATAGAGTTGTTGGGCGGAGGCGAGATAGCTGGTGGTGTTCCGTTGGCGCGGATTGGTTAAATTTCGGCGCAATTCTTTCATAACAGGCATCAGCGCTTCGCGATTGGCGTCAGGAACACTAGCATAAATCCGCTCTCCCGTTGGGGCGATCGCGATTAAATCCAGTTGTTCCGGACGGGCGAGGACGTAAATAATCACCGACGTTTGCCCGGTTTGTTCGGCAATATCCATCAGGCGATCTTGAAAATGGGATGCTGAGAGCAAAGTCGGACTGGAATTGCGGCGCGAGACGCTTCTGACCTGGGTGACATAAGACCCTTCTAGGGTGTTGATCGCCCCATCTACATCCCCAGATGCCAAATTCTCCTCGACGGCAGCGAGGGTGGCGGTTGGGGTTACAGTTCCACTACTACTAACCGTTCGGCTGGGTGTTGTGGTGGTGACGGTTGTATTGCGGTTGGTCGTATTCGCAGCCGAGCCGGACGTTCGAGAACCCGATGTGTTCGATGTTGAGTTAGAGGTTGAACCGGACGAACTGGATGTGCCCGCACTTCCGGTGGTGGATGTTGGAGAATCGATCGTTGTGGATACGATCGTGGTGGTGGTCGTCGAGGATGTGGTGCTGCGGGTCGTGGTCGTTGTTGTTCTCACTGTGCCAGTTGAGGTAATGTTACTCGTACTGGACGATGACGTGACGATCGTCCTGGAACCCGAACTCGGTGTCGGTTCAAAGCCACTCGAGGTATCGGTAACCGGATCGTCCACGACGGGCGTTTCCGTATTAGTGTTGTTGGGAACGCTGGGGGTTTGGATGTCAGTCGAGATTTGGTTGCTATCTCGGGGAGTCGGGGTTGGCGTTGATTGCTGGGTGTTCGGGTCGGTTCCATCGCCAGTCGTTCCATCGCCGGGATTGGTCGTTCCATCGCCAGTCGTTCCATCGCCGGGATTGGTCGTTCCAT
>DVED01000078.1 GCA_015295945.1 Oscillatoriales cyanobacterium M59_W2019_021
GCAGGCGGGGATTGAGTGATTGCTCCCTTCGGTCGCCCGCCGCTTCACCACCCCCCAAGCCTTTGGCTATGGGCGGAGCACTGCGACGGATCTCGGTAGGGGCAAATGGCATTTGCCCTGAAGTAGGTAGGGTGTGCCACCGGAACGAAACGCACGATTACATTACCCATTACGCACCAACGGCTTCTTTGGCGGCATACATCACTTCGATCGAGATTTCGGTCAAACCCCGATCGCGCGCGAACTTCTCGGTATTCCGCTTGACTTTACCGCGAACGAAACCGGGAACTTTATTCAATTCCGCTTGTGCGTCTCGCGTCCAATTCAAATCGGATTCGGCAGAAATTCCCTTGTGAATGGCTTCTTTGGTATCGTGTCCGCCGAAGATTTCTAAGAGATGATCTTCCATTCCCAAAGTGAAGGAATTGTAGACCAAATCTGCCACTTGGTTCGTGCCTTCGTAACCGAGGAACGGTTTGTAGCCGATGGGGAAATTTTGGATGTGAATCGGCGCGGCAATCACCCCGCAGGGAATGTCCAACCGCTTGCCCACGTGGCGTTCCATTTGGGTGCCGAAGATGGCGGCGGGTTCGATCCGGGCGATCGCATCGCCAATGGCGCCATTATCGTCACTAATCAGCACTTCGTCGCAATATTCGCTGACTTGTTCCCGGAACCAGTCAGCATCATACTTACAATAAGTTCCTGCCAAAACGACGTGAATGCCCATTTCTCGCGCTAAAATCTTGGTCATGGCGGCGGCGTGGGTGTTGTCGCCGAAGACGACAGCTTTTTTCCCAGTGAGGTTCTGACAGTCGATCGATCGCGAGAACCAGGCGGCTTGGGAAACGTACAGGGTTTGCTCGTTGATGAAGTTTTCGTAATCGACGTTTGCCCCTTGCGCGTTGACGACTTCTTGGATTTTACGGATGCAGCGTGCGGTTTCCACCACTCCCATCGGCGTGATGTCGATATACGGCATCCCGAATTCCCGTTCGAGATACTTCGCTGCCATCAACCCGACTTCCCGGTAGGGAACCAAGTTAAACCAAGCGCGAGGTAAGTTTTTGAGGTTGTGAACCGACGCGCCTTCGGGAATCACTTCGTTGACTTCGATTCCCAAATCCGCCATCAACCGCTTCAACTCGGTGCAATCGTGCTGGTTGTGGAAACCCAGGGTGGAAATGCCGAGAATGTTGACGGAGGGTTTTTCGGTTTTGCCTGGGGGGAGTTCGTCTTTTTTCCGAGCCTTGGCGAGGTAAAATTGGACGATTTGATCCAAGGTGCGATCGGCGGCTTGCAATTCGTTGACGCGATAGTGATTCACATCAGCTAACATCACGTCGCCTTGGGCGTCCATTTGCGCCCGATCAACAAAGTTTTGTAAGTCTTCTTGTAAGATACTCGAGGTGCAAGTGGGAGTGAGGACGATCAGATCGGGGTGTTCTTCCTTATCCTTGCGGGTGATGTTGTCTACCACCTTTTCTTGGGAACCCCGCGCCAGGACGTTGCGATCGACCACGCTAGCCGTTACCGGAGTGTAGTTGCGTTCTCTCTCCAACATCGATCGCATGACGTTGAAGTAGTCGTCGCCCAGCGGCGCGTGCATGATGGCGTGAACGTTTTTAAACGAACTGGCAATCCGGAGCGTGCCAATGTGTGCGGGTCCCGCATACATCCAATAGGCTAATTTCATACAAGTATTCCTCTTTCAATTTAAAAGGGATCAGGAATGTTGGGAAAAGGGATGAATTGCGATCATTATTGTCTCATCCCATGAGGTAATACTTTGCAGCGCGTAACGTGAAGAAATTCAACCCGACGATCGCCCAAACCCTTTCCCAAACTGAGATTCAGCCTCTTAATAGAACAAGTAATTCATTGTTTTATGCAATTATTCTTAATGCTTTGCTACATTCGTTCATCATTTAGCAAATCCGGGCGATCGGACTCCAGCCATTCGTTCCGTTTTTCGTACCACCGACATCCGTTGCAAGGTCCTTCGGGATTGACCGCACACCGAATCAATTCCGATCGGGCGTTGTAGCGGCACGTTGCATCCCCCATCACCCACCGTCCGTCGATCGAGCTTTTCTCTTCCGGATGCTGCGCCTTCTGCACGTAGAGGGCAATCTTTTGCAAGTGGTAGCGACCGAGTTTGAGTTGGTATCGCTGTCGGCGTTCCAATACCGTATAGGTTTTCCCCTTCACATCGAGATAGTGACCCGGTTGGGGACTCCAGTCTAAATAGACGTTGCCCAAGGATTTGGGAGGCTTGTTGAGAATAACCTCCGTGGGTAGAGAGTCTGGTTCCATAGTGCCCATGCGATCGAGTTTACACTTTTACTTTTAATAAGGTATCGCACCGCACTCTCAAGTTCGGAGTTTTTCAGGGGAGTTACAGAATCGGGGTTGGGAGTTTGGGGTTTGGAGTGGTTTGCCGGGGCGGGTTTTGACGATCAATTTCAGGTTGGGTCGAGTTCAATTACGACTAAACCCGCCCCTACGGGTCGCGGGTTACCGATTAACGACTTACCGCAAACGATCGTTGACTCGTCACTCCATCGACAAAATTGGCTAAAACTTGCAAGCCAGTCGTCGAGGATTTTTCAGGGTGAAATTGGACGGCAACGAGATGATCGCGAGCGATCGCGGCAGTCACCGTCTGCGTGCCGTGGGTGACGGTGGCGGCACGAACTTGGGGATCGACGGGATCGACGTAATAGGAATGGACGAAATAGACCCAAGCCGGATGGCTTAAATTGCGCCACATCGGTAAATCGGGTTGGGTGAAGTTGAGGGTATTCCAACCCATGTGGGGAATGGTCAAACCCGGTTCGGGGCGAAATCGGCGAACCGTACCGGGAACGATCCCCAAGCCGGGTTCCGTGCCTTCTTCGCTGCCGTCAAACAGAATTTGCAATCCCAAACAAATGCCCAGAAAGGGTTTGCCACTACGAATGGCGGCTTTGAGGGGTTCTTCTAAATCGCGCGATCGCAAGTGTTGCATCGCCGGATCGAAAGCACCCACACCCGGCAGCACGATCGCGTCGACATCGGCAATGACTTGGGGCGAATCGGTCACGCAAGTCGTAGCTCCGGCATTTTCCAAACCTTTGCACGCCGAGTGCAAATTTCCCATATCGTAGTCTATAACGGCGATCGATGCCATCGAGCCAATTCCCCAAATACGATCTGCGCGGAGTCCCATGCGTCCGAGTTTGCTATTAACCTCTTTCGACACTTGGCTACCCCATCAAAAATCTAACACTTCCGACGATCTCTTAGGACGGGTCATCCAATTTGACTCGTTTCCCCAATCGCGATCGCTCTTGCGAAAATTGCCCGTAGACAGTCAATTGGCTGCGGAGTTGACGATCGATCGCCTGGAAACCCTGCAACCCAATGCTGTCATCTGTTGCGGCATGGCAGAGTTGCGATCGACCCTGACCCTGGAATCCCAGGCAAAACGGGGCGACATGGCTTTGAAAAGTACCCTCGATGTCGAACGTTTAGTCGCCCAACTCGCCCAAACCGAAGTCAGCCACGATGCGGGAGGGTTCGTCTGCAACGATTTGTATTACAACGTACTCGACTATATCTACCAAAGGCAACTGCGCACCCATTGCCTGTTCGTCCACATTCCCCTGATTTCCGAGGACAATTTACCGCAACTTCAGGCAGACTTTTTAAAGTTATGCCAGTACGTCGAACGATATGCTTCGCAATCTAAGTAATCAGTAATAAGTTTTTCCCGCCAATTACCCATTACCCATTACCCACCTCTGCCATTCCGCTCGAAGGATGCCGTAGAGAACCACGTCCTCCCATTTTCCCCACTTGCGAATGTGCTGCCGCAGACATCCTTCGCGAATCATGCCAATTTTTTGCATCACCCGTCCCGAGGCGGGATTGCTGGCAAAGTGGGACGAATGGATGCGATGGAGGTGCAAATCGTCGAATCCATAGCGGACGATCTCTGTTGCCGCTTCCGTGCAGTATCCCCGTCCCCAGTCAGGTTTGCCGATCCAGTAGCCCAATTCGGCGCAGTTGTTTTCACCGTTGAAGACCAAACCGATCGCCCCGCACAATCGATCGTCGGGACGCAGGGTTATCGCCAAATTCGCCGCTTTTCCTTCGGCAAAGTTCCCCACGTGAGTGGCAATCCACCGCTCGGCTAACTCTTCCGGATAGGGGTGCGGGATATTCGCTGTCGTGGCAGCAATGTCCCGTTCCCCCGCCAGTCGGTAGACATCCGGGGCATCTGTGGGCAGAAACGGGCGCAGAATCAGGCGATCGGTTTCTAGCGTAGGCGGCACGGGGCGATCGTTCGATACCATTCCCAGCGATCATCAGCAACGAAAAAGCGATGAAGCCGGCGAATTACTTCAATTTTTGTTTGATAAACGTGAGAATTTGACTGAGTTGCTTTTTCAGAGTATCAATTTCCTTTTGCATATGAGCCATTTGCGCTTTGAGTGCGGCTACATCGTCACCACCGGCAGCGGCTGCTCCCGCAGCGGCAGCGGCGCGAATTTTTTTGGACTTCGCCATCGCAGTTTTGATAGCATCGATCAGTTGCTTTTTCTCAAACGGCTTGCCGATAAACTCGAAATACTCGAAGGGTTCGGGAATTTTCTCCGTGACTTCTTCCTTGCGTCCGGACATCAATAGAAGAGGAATCGCCCGTAAGTCAGAACTTGCTTGGATTTCTTGGAAAACTTCCCAGCCGCTCTTTTTCGGCAGCAGAAAGTCGAGCATGATCAAGCTGGGTTTATCCTGGCGAATTCTCTTCAAGCCTTCTTCGCCGTCTTTGGCTTCCAAGACTTCAAAGTTACCAGGGGGCAACATACTTTTAACGGTTTTCTGGATGACTTTACTGTCATCAATTACCAGGATTTTGTGACTTGCCACAACGGACTCCTCTAGTGGATAGATGCCAGAAGGCAGAGTGGGTGATGTTTGCCTGTGACATACTCACGACACTGACTTATCGGGACAGTGCGGGCTTCTTACCAACTCCAGCTATCGCCATCTCCTACGGAGACGCTACGCGAACGGATGCTCAGTAAGCTTTATTGACGACACGGGATGCCCCTCCGCGCCGGAGCGTGAAAATCAATTGTATTTGTTGCGTAGGCGGTGGTTAACTCGAACCTACTCCCTTAGTATACCCAACCCCCTGTCATTCACGAGCAAATGGCGTGTCTGCCGCCACCTTAATGGCAACCGCTATACAATCAAAAGCGTAAGCATCGATCTACCATAGCACTATGGCAGCAGAAACGAGTCGTCGGACTTCCACTCCCTCGAACAGGACGTTACTTCAAGCCGAACTGGCAGCTATGCCGGAGTGGTTGCGCCGCCCGATCGCTAAAACCAGCGAGATTTCTACGGTACAGCGAATTATCAAGCAGCGTCAAATTCATACCATTTGCGAGGAGGGGCGCTGTCCGAATCGGGGGGAATGTTACGCGCAAAAAACGGCAACTTTTTTGTTAATGGGTCCGACTTGCACCCGATCGTGCGCGTTTTGTCAAGTAGATAAAGGACACGCCCCCCTGCCCCTCGATCCCGAGGAACCGCAAAAGGTTGCCGAAGCCGTGCGGCTGTTGGGACTGCGTTACGTGGTGCTGACGTCGGTGGCGAGGGACGATTTGCCCGACGGGGGGGCGAGCGTTTTTGTGGCGACGATGGCAGCGATTCGCACCGTCGATCCCGGCATTCAAATTGAGGTGCTGACTGCCGATTTTTGGGGCGGCAGTGGCGAAGCGGAAAGGGCACTGCAACTCCAACACCAGCGCATTGGAGCCGTTGTCGAGGCAAAACCCGCTTGCTACAACCACAATATCGAAACGGTGCGACGCTTGCAAAATCCCGTCCGGCGGGGGGCAAAGTACGATCGCTCCCTGGAGGTTTTGCGTTGGGTCAAGGAACTCGATCCTACCATTCCCACTAAATCGGGGTTGATGTTGGGACACGGGGAATCGCCGGCAGAAATTATCGAAACCCTGGAAGATTTGCGATCGGTCGGTTGCGATCGCGTTACCCTGGGGCAGTATATGCGTCCCTCCCTGGAGCATCTCCCCGTCCAAAAATACTGGCATCCCTCGGAATTTGACGAACTGGGAGCCATTGCCCGAGATTTGGGATTTTCCCACGTGCGATCGGGACCTCTGGTTCGCAGTTCCTACCACGCCGATCTCGCGATTGATGAATGAAGCCGGGGAAGCCGGGGGAGACAACAGTGACCCCCAAGCAACTAACCACTAACCACTAACAAACCCCAAACCCCCAATAACGTTAGATAATTTGGAAGTCGTTGCTATCGATTTGAGTCGCCAACACACCTTCCAAACGCGCCAACTGTTCGTCTCCAACCAAGAGGGTCAGAGTCGTACCGCTTTGGGAGAGGGTTAAATCGGCGAAGGTTAACCCGCTGCGTAAGGCGATGAAGTCCACGCCATCTTGGAAATCGACGATCGTGTCGATGCCGTTGCCGCGTTCGAGGACGAAGGCATCGATGCCTTCGCCTCCGGTGAGTCGATCGTCGCCGCGATCGCCCAGTAGAACGTCGTTTCCGGACATTCCAAACAGGCTATCGTTACCCTGACCGCCAAACAAGGCATCGTCACCGTCACCGCCTCCGAGGGTGTCTTCTCCCGCATTTCCAAAAACGACGTCATTTCCGCCCCCGCCGCAAACCTTGTCGTTGCCGTCTTCGGGACTGCTGGGAATGCCGTTACCGCCGACGATGGTGTCATCTCCATCCCCGCCGGAGAGCATATCATTTCCCAAATCGCCGAAGAGTTCGTCATTTCCGGCTTCGCCCCACAGGTTGTCGTCCCCTTGTCCGCCCCGTGCGGTGTCGTTGCCCTCCTGTCCGGTGAGGCTGTCATTTCCGGCATTGCCTTGCAAGAAATCGTTTCCGGCACCGCCAAACATCAGGTCGCCTCCGGCAGTATCGGGGTCGGTGAGGTTGCCGTTGCCGCCGATGAGGGAGTCGTCGCCCAAATCCCCGGAAAGGCTGTCGTTGCCGATGTCGCCGAATATGAGATCGTTATCCTTGCCGCCGAAAGCGAGGTCGTCATCTTTTCCGGCGTAGATGCTGTCTTCGCCTTCTCCGCCTTTGAGGACATCCGCACCGCCGTTGCCGGATATCAAATCGCGATCGCGAAGCGACTCTGCAAGAGTATCGCCATTTGCCCCGACCGGAACCTCACTGCCGCGACTGCCGAGAACCGTGTCATTTCCCTGTTCTCCGTAAAGGGAGTCATTTCCTTCGTCTCCAAATAGGCGATCGTTATCTTTCCCGGCGTGGGCGCGATCGTTGCCTTCCCCGCCGGAGATTTCGTCATCGTTTTCGTTGCCGAACATGACATCGTTGCCATCACCACCCCAAAGGCGATCGCGTCCTTCTGGGTCTGGGTTTGCCGGATCGCCGTTGCCGCCGACGAGGGTATCGTCGCCGAGATCGCCGGAGAGGGAGTCGCCGCCGAGGTCGCCAAATACCCAGTCGTTATCTTTGCCGCCATAGGCGAGATCGTCATCTTTCCCGGCGTGTAGGTTATCTTCGCCTTCGCCCCCTTTGAGGGTGTCCGCACCGCGATTGCCGAACAGCCGATCGCGATCGCGAAGCGACTCTGCAAGAGTATCGGCGGTTGCCCCCACGGGAACTTCACTGCCGCGACCGCCTAGCAACACGTCATCGCCGAGATCGCCCGCCAGTGCGTCGTTCCCTTCGTCACCGAAAACGCGATCGCCATCTTTGCCACCGTAGGCAATGTCGTCCCCGTCACCGCCGGAAATGGCATCCTCTTTCTCGTTCCCGAAAAGGGAGTCGTTTCCTTCGCCGCCGTAGATCGAATCCGCTCCGGAAAGCTCGCCATCGGTTAAGTCGGGGGAGTCGCCGATAACGATGTCGTCGCCGAGATCGCCGAATAACGCATCACTGCCGCGATCTCCCCAAAGGCGATCGTCGTCTTTGCCGCCAAATCCGAAATCGTCGCCCTGACCGCTATGCAGGGTGTCGTCTCCCGCACTTCCGGCTAGCAGATCGTTGCCTTGGTTTCCGGCAAGGACATCGCGATCGATCTCGGAACCTACAGGAGTTGGGCTAAATCGACCGC
This sequence comes from Oscillatoriales cyanobacterium M59_W2019_021, assembly GCA_015295945.1. Taxonomy (GTDB): domain Bacteria; phylum Cyanobacteriota; class Cyanobacteriia; order Cyanobacteriales; family Geitlerinemataceae; genus DVED01. The sequence goes on from DVED01000078.1 coordinate 8,130, forward strand.
CAACGACGATATCATCGCCCGCTCCACCTTCGAGTACGTCATTTCCATCCTCTCCCCGGATATCGTCGTCCGATGCCGTTCCGAATAAGTTATCGTCGATCGTCCCGCCTTCGATTTGCGTTTGTGTTTGAGGGATCGTCGCCATCGGGATAGGTGCCAGGAGAGCTACTTCTACACCTTCGATCGGCAGTGGCAGTTCCACCGATAACCCTAACGGAGTTGGAGGTTCCGGACACGCTCCGTGCGCTCCTCCCGAACCGGGAGGGGGTGGGGGAAGGACACCGCTGCCACTGCCGCCGCCGTTTCCACCACTGCCGCCGCCGTTTCCACCACCGCTGCCGCCGCCGTTTCCACCACTGCCGCCGCCGTTTCCACCACCGCTGCCGCCGCCGTTTCCGCCGCCGTTTCCGCCACCGCCGTTTCCACCACTGCCGCCGCCGTTTCCGCCGCCGCCGTTTCCACCACCACTGCCGCCGCCGTTTCCGCCACCGTTTCCACCGCCGTTTCCACCGCCGCTTCCCAATGGAGAAAGAAAAACCGTTGCCGGAGTCGGATCTTCTACTTCTGCGTTATCAGTTGCTGTATAGGTGAACGTCGCACCATTAAAGCTCGAAGTCGATAAGAAAAATAGCTCGTCTACTCGATCAACTTCGAGGGTTTGACCTGCCGTTACGGTCGTGCCGCCACTACTGGGATTGCCTAAATACAAAACGCCTGCTGTTGTTAGTGGCAATTGGACGATTGTATAAGAAGCGATCGTCCCATCCGCATCGGTAGCGACCAGTGCCGGAAGTTGAGTGGCAACCCCGCGAGACACCGTAGCCGATCGATCCTGAGCGTTTGGGGGAAGATTAACCGTCGGGGGGGATAAAACGACCGTACCGGGGGTGGGATCGAAGGTGCCGCTATTATCGATGCTGGTGTAGGTAAACAGGGTCTGCGTGAAATTGGTACTTGCCCCGAAGCTGAGGCGACTTAACTCTGCTGGGGTAAGTTCCTCTCCGACGGTAACCGCCGTTCCATTCAGGCGTAACTGCCCGAGGTTGGCGGGGGGTAAGGTGTCGATCCGGTACGCGGCAACGGAACCATCGGCATCGCTGCCGCCCAATCCCGTCAAAACTCGGGTGCGTCCGGGACTAATCGGATTGCTGGCATCCAACGTTTCCGGAGGCAAATTGCCAGCCGTTAAGGTAATCGTCGCGGCAGAGGAGGTCGCGTTTTCGTTATCCGTTGCCGTGAATTGGAACGTGGTGCCGGAAAACGCGGCAGTGGCTTGGAAAATCAGGTCGTCGATGCGATCGCCCGACAAGATTTGCCCGACGCTTACGGGATCGCCATCGAGCAGTAATTCTCCCTCACTGGCAACTGGGAGTTGAGTGAGGGTATACCGACTCACCGCACCGTCGGGATCGCTGGCTTGCAGTGCCGGAAGCCGAGTTGCCGCGCCTTGTGCTACCTCTACGGTATCGTCTTCGGCGATCGGGGGTTGGTTGACTGGCGTAATAATGGTGGTGGTATCGGTGGCATCCACTTCGTTGTCTGGCGGATTGCCGACCAAGACAAATCCGCGAGGGGGAGTGACTTCCACGGTATTGGAAATCGTTCCCGTCGCCCCCTCTCGCACGGTTCCCGAAATTCGCAGGGTGAGGGTTGCCCCCAGACTCAAATTGACGATCGCCGTCATTCGATTATCTTCAATAGCAGTAGAGACTAAATCCCCCGATCCGTTGGCAATTTCAACAGAAATCCCCGTATTGCCAAAATCGATGTTTTCCGGCAGCAAATCTTCGATAACGATACCCTCGACTTGGGTCAGCTCGAAATCGGGTAAATTGATCGGAGGAATATAATCTGACGCCGTGACGGTAATCTCGTAAGTCACGTCTTCACCGACGCTGACGGTATCCAGGTTATCCGTCTTCGACACCTGAAGGTCGATTTGCGGCGAAGGCAGTGGCAAGCTGGCAAAGTCGGTGAGATCGAACCCCAAATCGGCGATGAGCGTCGGTTCGGCATCGGTGGAGGAAACCTGATAGAGGTTGCCTTCAGATGTGAGGTACAGTCCCCCATTGTCTCCAAATGCCAGCGACCCCGATTCGGAACGGGGCAAACCCGTATCGCCAACGTAGGTGGCTTCGAGGGTATTGATATCGACCCGAAAAATCCGAATGGTATCCGTTCCGCCATTGATCGTTCGTGCCGCCTCACTGACGTAGAGGATATCTGGGTTATTGGGATCGAAAGCGGCATCGCCCCCACCGCCGACGAAGTTGGGATTGGCTGGGGGGGCACTACCGGGAACGGTGGAGATGTTGCCCAAGTACGAAGCTTTCCCGGTATCGCGATCGATCCGGAACAGTTCCGTCGAACTCCCCAGGGCGAAAAGCTGATTTTGATAGTCGGGATTGGTGGTGTTGGGAGAGGCTTGCGCCAGTTTGGCAATCGATCCGCCGAGGTTAGCCAGTACATCATCAGGATCGCTGTTATCGTTGCCCCTGCCTAGGGTTCCTAACAGCCTATTTTCCCCCGTTTCGGGATTCCAAGTCGCCACCCGCGCACCGACTTGATTGCCCGCACCAAACGAACGAAACTCGACGTAGTACACCAAACCCGACCCCGCTTCCCGCGCGATCGCCGATGTCATAAAATCGAGAGTGCCGAAGATTTCCGACGACCCGTCGATCAGATCGAGAACCCGAATATTTCGACTGTTGGCTTGCACCGCGTAGATGACGTTGGCGAGGTTGATGTTGAGCAAACCCGGATAGCGGGCGAGATCCTCCTCCTTGAAGGCTTGGGACGATCGAATGTCCCCCACTGTCGCATCTAACTCCCAGTTTCCGCCCAAGGCGGCATTGCCGATAGGAGTGGTGGAAGCGGCAACGCTCTTCCCCGTAATTTCACTGAAGGTTTGGATGAATCGGCGACCGATATCCCCAGCACCCACGCAACAGCCGTAGAGCCAAATTTCACCATCCGCTGCCAGGGCATTCCCCCACTCTTTTAAAGACGCCATCGAGTCTGGGAGGGTGCGATCGCTCAAAACGCCGTTCCCCAACCGCACGCTTCCCGGCTGACCGTGGGAAATCAAGTGCAGGGCTTCTAAATTCGTATAGTGGGCGAGAATTTCGGCAATTTGCTCGCACCCATCTCGGGTGGCATCGAGTCGCACCACCTGGGTTCCCGGCGTGGCATCGGCGATTCTCCAGGGGAGTGACGGGTTGAGGGGTGTTGGGAAAGATTCCACTCCCGGATCGATAACCGCAATTCGGCGGATGCGATGTGCTGGCGAGGTCTGGACTGTATGCGTTTTTAATAAATCTGCGTTCATCTTGTTTGTATGGGTTAATCCTTCAAGTGGTCTCAAAACCCGATAATTTCTCCTGCGTGTTTTCGGGTTAAATTCCTGTCGATCTCTAATTTTTGGATATACGAACCCTACGGATTGACATGGGTTAATGTCATCCGCAATCGGAGGTGTATGAGTTTTGACCGGCGAGTCAAAACTTGGCTGCGATTTTTAAAGCGAACCCAGTCAACCTCCTTTGTCTGGTCTGGGAATTGAGATGGCGAACCCGCGAAGCGTGCGAAGTACAGTTGGACGTTTGATTTTGGCTACTTTCTAACTGTTCGCACGCACGATCTCTCAATAGAAGCACCCCTATCAAATGTCAATGTTTCACAGACTGAGCCTGACTTTTTCTTTGAAGACAAACACCCAAGCGACTTAATTTGAAAGATGCTTACAAATTAGCTTTAGCGACAATCAACCCGCGTTCCGAATGGTCATGCACCCTATCGCTCGATTTTTCGTTCGATAAACCATCGTTAATACGGAAGCTAGCTCATCGCTACGAGCATCTATTATAGTGTTTATACTGAATCCGCAACAACTGTCTGGTATCCGTAATCATACGGAGTTCTCTCCCAGCCCACAGGAGAGCTTTCTCTCGCTAGCTTTTGGCTGTCAGAATCCTCGATCGTTCGCTGGGTTTTGGCGACGGATTTGATGGTCATCGCGTCGCCGTTTCCCGACGGTCGAGCGCTGAATTCACTCTCCCAAGCGAGTGAAGATTAACTGATTGAATCCGGATTGTCAAGCATCCTATTGAATTCGATAAAAAACCTCTGAGATCTTAATAAAATCGGGCTGTTAATTTACCGATCCTTTATGGTCATTCAATAGATTTCCTTACGGATTAGTCCGATCGCGCCCAACTTTTTGGATTTATCCCGACCGAAACTTCTGGTACGATGCTTTGACAGTTACGGCGATCATTCGATGCGGTGTGGCAATGGCACGACTGCGCCGAACGCCGTTTCCAGAGAGAGCAAACTTCCCATCCACTTCCAACCTATGAGTGCTTCCCTCGCCCAAGACGCGATCGCCCTATTAATCGAACTGGCTCAAAAAGGGGAAATCGATCCCTGGGACGTGCGGGTCATCGAAGTGGTCGATCGCTACCTCAGTGGATTGACGCTGACGCCGATGCCTTCGCCCGATTCGGGCGCGAGTCCCTATCACGCCGACCTCTCCCGTTCCGGACAGGCGTTTTTGTATGCCTCCATGTTGGTGTGGTTGAAAGCCGATAGTTTGTTGCGATCGGAATCCTTCTTCGACGACGAGGAGGATTTCGACGGGGAAGAATGGCTCGAAGATCCCGTCGAGAATGGTTTTTCCCTGCCTTTACGCTTGGAACGCCAGTTGCGTCGTCGCGCCGTCGCCCCCCCTCCCCGCAAGCGGCGCGTTACCCTCTCGGAAATGATCGAGCAGTTGGAGGTGATGGCAGCCACCCTCGCCGAACCCGACCGTCCCCCCCGTACCCGCCGCAGCCGCGCCCTCTCCAAAGCCCAAGCTGCTGGGGAAATCGCCGAACTCGCCCACCAGGAAAACCTGACGGAAACGGCCGAAAAACTCGATCGATTTCTCACTCAAAACTGGTCGAATTTCGCGATCGAGGATGACGAGGGGTTGCCCTTCGATCGACTGCTGCATTTATGGTCTCAAGCCTGCCCCATAACCCTCTCCCACGCTTCTCCGACCAGCCACCAAGTCGCGCTCTTTTGGGCGCTATTGTTGCTCTCGTCTCAGTCGAAGGTGGAATTGATCCAAAATGAATTTTACCAAGATCTGACCATTCGTCCGATCGTCGAACCCGAGCGCACGCTTGAAGCGATCGATCGATCCGACTAAATCGACTGCCGCAGAACGATCAATCCCAGTTGGATTTCGCACATCGTAGTATAGTGATGAGATGTGTACAGACTGTTCCCTAAAATAAGTGTCAGTTGGCTGAGGGTTAAAGAAGAAACGCATATGAAAGCAATGATTTTGGCAGCCGGGAAAGGGACTCGCGTGCGTCCGATCACCTACACGATTCCCAAGCCAATGATTCCCATCCTCCAAAAGCCCGTGATGGAATTTTTGGTGGAACTGTTACGCCAACATGGTTTCGACCAAATCATGGTCAATGTCAGCCACCTCGCCTACGAAATTGAGAACTACTTCCGCGACGGGCAGCGGTTTGGCGTGCAAATCGGCTATTCTTTTGAAGGTCGGATCGTCGATGGGGAACTGATCGGGGAAGCCCTGGGATCGGCTGGCGGCATGAAGCGGATTCAGGATTTCTACCCGTATTTTGACGATACGTTCGTCGTTTTGTGCGGCGACGCGCTCATCGACTTGGATCTTACCTCCGCCATTCGCTGGCACAAGGAAAAAGGATCGATCGCCACGGTAATTATGAAGTCCGTTCCTCGCGACGAAGTATCCAGTTACGGGGTTGTCGTGACGGACGAGAACGATCGCATTCAAGCTTTTCAAGAAAAACCCAGCGTTGAAGAAGCCCTCAGCACCAACATCAACACCGGGATTTACATCTTCGAGCCCGAAGTCCTCAACTACATTCCCTCCGGTTGCGAATACGATATCGGCGGCGACTTGTTCCCCCAACTCGTGGAAATGGGCGCTCCGTTCTACGGCTTGACCATGGACTTTCAGTGGGTGGACATCGGTCGCGTTCCCGACTACTGGCGAGCCATTCGCAGTGTCCTCATGGGCGAAGTGAAGAATGTTGGTATCCCCGGAAAGGAAGTCTTACCGGGCGTGTATGCGGGGCTGAACGCGGCGGTCAATTGGGATAAGGTGGATATTAAAGGTCCGGTTTACATTGGGGCGATGACTCGCATCGAAGACGGCGCGACGATTATCGGACCGTCGATGATCGGTCCGAACTGCTGTATCTGCGGCAATGCCACGGTGGATAACAGCGTGATTTTCGAGTATTCTCGGTTAGGACCGGGGGTGCGACTGGTGGATAAGCTGGTATTCGGGCGCTACTGCGTGGACAAAACGGGAAACACCATCGACGTACAAGCCGCTGCCCTCGACTGGCTGATTACCGATGCTCGCCAAGCCCCCCCATCGGAACTGACGAACGAGCACCGGGCGATCGCCGAATTGTTGGGGAGAGAATGAGGGAAGGAGGAGCTTTCTTGAGCCGGGGAAGCAGGGGGAGAGAAGCAACTAACAACTCTATCAAATGATGCGTGGCTGCGCTTTTCATGTCGCGAACGCGAAACGCATTCTACCCACTTGATGATGAATGGTGCGTTTCGTTCCGGTGGCACTCCCTACCCACTTATTACTTATGTTGACCATCGCTCTACCCAAAGGTTCTCTACTCAAAGACAGCATCCAACGCTTGCAAGCGATCGGACTGGATTTTAGCGCTTTCCTCGATCCGACAAACCGCCAACTGCAAATTTCCGATCCGACGAATCGCACCAAAGCACTGCTGGTACGGGCGCACGACGTTCCCGTTTACGTGGAATACGGTCAAGCGCAGTTGGGCATTGTCGGTTACGACGTATTGCGGGAAAAAGCGCCCAACGTCGCTCATTTAGCCGATCTTCAATTCGGTTCCTGTCGCCTGTCGGTGGCGGTGAAGGCTTCGAGTCCCTACCGACGGGCGATCGAGTTGCCCGTTCACGGTCGGGTCGCGTCCAAATTCGTCCACTGCGCCCGCGAATATTTCCGCAGTCTGGAACTTCCGGTGGAAATCGTGCCGCTGTACGGTTCGGTGGAACTCGGTCCGATTACGGGAATGTCGGAGGCGATCGTCGATTTGGTGTCTACGGGACGCACGCTGCAAGAAAACGGTTTAATTGAAATTGAGGTACTCTTTGAAAGTACGGCGCGGCTGATCGCTCATCCGTTGAGTTATCGCTTGGGTCAGTTGGACGAAACGGTGATGAAGTTGCGCGGCGACGCGAGTACGCCAATCCCGGCGGAAGTTGCCTAGCTCGATCGAGCGATCGAGATCGGGGTAATTGGTAATTGAGGTTTGTAGGATGCGTTACGCGCAGCAACGCATTATCATCTTATAGAATTGTTTCTCTTCCCCTGCTTCCTCCGCTCCCCCTGCCATACGATGCCTCCTCCCCGCCTGCATCCAGACACGATCGAAGAAGTCAAGCAACGCGCCGACATTTACGACGTAGTATCGGAACACGTCGTACTGCGGAAACAGGGGAAAAATTTCCTGGGTTTGTGTCCCTTTCACGACGAAAAAACCCCCAGTTTTCACGTCAACCCCAGCAAGCAAATGTACTATTGCTTTGGCTGTGGTAAAGGGGGAAATGCGATTACGTTTCTTAAGGAACTGGGAAAGCAATCTTTTAGCGAAATTGTTTTAGATTTGGCGCGTCGTTACCAGGTTCCGGTGAAGACGTTGGAACCGGAACAGCGGCAAGAATTTCAGCGACAGCTTTCTTTACGAGAACAGTTATACGAAATCTGCGCGATCGCCGCGAGTTTTTACCAACACGCTTTACGACAAACGGAAGGTAAGAAAGCGCTAGATTACCTGAAAAACGATCGCCAATTAAACGAAGCTACGATCCAAAAATTTCAACTGGGTTACGCGCCGCCGGGATGGGAAACGCTGTACGGCTATCTCGTGCGCCAGAAACACTTTCCGGTGGAATTAGTGGAAAAAGCAGGGTTAATTATTCCGCGATCGTCGGGAGGAACGCATTACGATCGATTTCGCGATCGGGTTATCGTTCCCATTCACGATTCTCAGGGACGGGCGATCGGATTTGGCGGCAGAACGCTAACTGACGAACAGCCGAAATACCTCAATTCCCCCGAAACCGAACTGTTTGAAAAAGGCAAAACCTTATTTGCTTTAGATAAGGCGAAATTGGCGATTTCTAAGAGCGATCGAGCGGTGGTGGTTGAAGGGTATTTCGATGCGATCGCCCTCCACGCTGCCGGAATCGAAAATGTGGTGGCTTCCTTGGGAACGGCTCTCAGTTCCGGTCAAGTCAAGCAACTACTGCGCTATACCCAATCTAAGCAAATTATCCTCAATTTCGATGCCGATGCTGCCGGGATTAAAGCCTCCCAACGGGCGATCGGCGAGATCGAAAATTTAGCTTATCAAGGGGAAGTTCAACTGCGAATTTTGAACCTTCCCGATGGTAAGGATGCCGATGAATTTCTCCGCAACTCTTCATCGGAGAATTATCAAAACTTGCTTGACAATGCGCCGTTATGGTTGGATTGGCAGATTGATCGCATCTTAGCCGATCGCGATCTCGAACGCGCCGATCTCTATCACGATGCGGTAGAAAAGTTAGTGAAATTATTGGTAAACCTAACCCATTCTACCACAAAATCGTATTACATCAATCGCTGTGCCGAACGTCTCAGCCGGGGGGATTCTCGTCTGGTTCCCCTATTAGCTGAAAACTTGGTAGCGCGGGTTCGCCGTTCGCAACTTTCCCTCAAAAACGATCGATCAAACAGTTCCAATTTACCTCCGTTACCCTTTGCCTCCGAACGCAGTTTACTAGAACAATCCGAAGCCTTGTTATTGCGAATTTACCTGCACTGTCCGGAACATCGATCGGTTGTCACTGAAGCGATTACCGAACTGGAAGAGAAAGATATCTATTTCAGTTTTTCGCACCATCGTTACCTATGGCAACAACTGATCGAACTCCAAGAAACGGCGATCGAATCTTCCGATCTCATGTCACAACTTCACGATCGTCTCAGCGAGGGGTCTCAACCGATCGATCGACTGTCTCACATTCTTTATGCGGATGAAAAGCAAGAACTGGATGTGCGGCGTTCTCCCCTGGTGATCCGCGCGGCAATGGCGTGTATCGAACGAGTGATGTGTCAGAAACGCTACCGCCACGTTTTGGCATTGTGGAGCGAAACCGACCCCGAAGAAAATCCCGAATTATCGCGACTTTATCAAGCCCAAATTTATGAAGAAAAAGCGAGAATGGCAGAACTCGACGAACGGCGATATACCGATTTTGACGATTTAATTCAATTTCCCGATCGACCGAGTTTATTTGAGGAATTGACTTAGTTTTCCAGGTGCGATCGGTTGTTAAAAGACGGCAGAAAAGTGCATAGATCGATCGCTCTGGGAGGTAAAACTATAAAGAACCAAAAGGAAGGGAGGAGCGATCGTGCGGGGAATGGGAACGGTGGCGGCGGTGTTGTTACTGTGGGGGGTTGCGGGGTTGCCGGGAGTGGCGGCGGGAGATGTCGTTCCGGTACGGCTGGTGCAGGGACAGACGGCAGAAGAACTAGATGCAGAAGCACAGCGACTGTACGATCGAGGAATTCAACACTACCAGCAAGGTCAATTTCGAGAGGCGATAGAAGCGTTTGAACGAGTTTTGACGATTTTTCAGGAAATTGGCGATCGAGAATCAGAAGGGACGATCCTCAACAATTTGGGGAGAGTTTACAGACATCTAGGACAGTACCCCCAAGCGCTGGAATACTACCAACAAGCTCTTTTCATCCGCCGGGAAGTAGGCGATCGAGCCGGAGAAGGCACGACCCTCAACAATTTAGGGTTAGTTTACTACAGTCTGGGACAGTACCCCCAAGCACTGGAATACTACCAACAAGCTTTAGCCATCGGGCGGGAAGTGGGCGATCGCGTCGGGGAAGGCGCAACCCTTAACAATTTAGGGTTAGTTTACTACAATCTGGGAGAATACCCCCAAGCACTGGAGTTCTATCAACAAACCTTAGCCATCGACCGGGAAATCGGCAATCGCACTGGGGAGGGTACAACCCTTATAGGTTTAGGGGCAGTTTACAACAATCTGGGAGAGTACCCCCAAGCGTTGGAGTTCCATCAACAAGCGCTCTTCATCCACCGGGAAGTCGAGAATCGTCTGATGGAAGGCGCGACTCTTAACAATTTAGGGTTAGTTTACAACAATCTGGGAGAGTACCCCCAAGCGCTGGAGTTCCATCAACAAGCCTTAGCCATCCGACGGGAAATCGGTGATCGCGCTGGAGAAAGCGCAACTCTTCACAGTTTAGGGGTCGTTTACTACAATCTGGGAGAATACCCCCAAGCACTGGAATACTACCAACAAACCTTAGCCATCGACCGGGAAATCGGCAATCGCACTGGGGAGGGCAGGAACCTTATAGGTTTGGGGGCAGTGTATCGAAATCTGGGAGAGTACCCCCAAGCGTTGGAGTACTACCAACAAGCCTTAGCCATCGTCCGGGAATTGGGGAATCGTCCGATGGAAGGCACGACTCTTAACAATCTGGGGGCAGTTTATCGCCAGTTGGGAAAGTACGGAGAAGCCCTGGACTACTTACAGCAGGCTTTGGCAATTCGTCAAGAAGTCGGCAACCGCGCTGGAGAAGGCGTGACCCTCGACAATCTCGGTTTAACTTTCTTTCATATGGCTCGACCTGCTAAAGCAGAGCAACATTTCTTTGCTGCCATTGAAGTTTGGGAATCCTTACGAGGTGGATTAACCGATGACAACAAAATTTCCTTGTTCGATACAATAGCTTTCACCTACAGCTATCTCCAAATCACTCTCATCGCCCAAAACAAAACCGAAACTGCCCTAGAAATTGCCGAACGCGGACGGGCGCGAGCCTTCGTAGAATTGATGGCACTGCGGTTAAGCGGTCAGTCTCAAGAAGAATTCGTCCCGCCGCCACCACCGACACTGGCGCAAATTCGACAAGTTGCCCAAGAACAAAATGCCACTTTGGTGGAGTATTTCCTTGTCGAATTGGAAGAGAAATATGGGATGGTTGAAAACAAACTCTATATCTGGGTGGTTTCCCCCACCGGAGAAATCGCCTTCCGCCAAATCGAGATTGCCGACATTCTCAACAACGCCTCCCTCGCAGAATTAGTAGACTCGAGCCGCATCGCCATGGGTGTTCGGGGTCGCGGATTGGGCGTCCAACCTCGGGATGCCATTGAGATCGTACCCAACCCAGGAACCCTCGCCGAACGTCGCACCTCCCGCCTGCAACAACTCCACCAACTCCTCATCGAACCCATCGCCGACCTCCTCCCCACCAACCCCGAGGATCGCGTCATCTTCCTCCCCCAAGGCGAACTGTTCCTGGTTCCCTTCCCCGCCTTGCCGGATGCCGACGGCACGTATCTGGTCGAAAAACACACCATTTTGACCGCACCGTCGATTCAGGTGTTGGAGTTGACGCGGCAAACCGGACGGGGAGACGGGGAGACGGGGGGACGGGGAGAGGTTTTAGTCGTGGGGAATCCAACGATGCCGACGGTGCAATTGCTATCTGGAGAAACCCTGTCTTTGTCCTCGCTACCGGGTGCGGAACGGGAAGCGGCAGCCATTGCCGACTTCCTAGGAACGGAGGCACTGATAGGCGACGCAGCGACAGAATCGACAGTGTTAGAACGACTCCCCCAAGCCAACATCGTCCACCTAGCCACCCACGGCTTACTCGACGACTTCGGCTACGGCATACCGGGTGCGATTGCCTTAGCTCCATATGGCAACAACGACGGCTTATTGACAGCCGGGGAAATTCTCGATTTGAAGTTAAACGCCGATTTAGTTGTCCTCAGTGCGTGCGATACCGGACGAGGGGAAATTACCGGAGATGGCGTCGTGGGATTGTCCCGCGCCTTGGTCACTGCCGGAGTTCCCAGTATCATCGTCTCCTTGTGGAAAGTGGACGACGCGGCAACGGCGGAGTTGATGCAGCAGTTTTACCGGAATTGGCAGGAAAGTGGCGATAAAGCCCAAGCCTTGCGTCAAGCCATGCTGACGACGATGCAGCAGCATCCCGAA
>DVED01000064.1 GCA_015295945.1 Oscillatoriales cyanobacterium M59_W2019_021
CAACCATTGCGCGTGGGCATCTCGCAATCGGGCGATCGCCGCTTCGCAATCGGCAACGCAATGGGGAATGCTCATATCTGCCGGATCGGCCATGGGCGGCTCGACATCGACCATGTAATGTCTCGCCCAAGCGGCAAAATCCGACCACATCGAACCCACCAGAATTAACGGCGTATCGTACAGTTTGGGAACCTGCAACAGTTGCCACACCGTTAGGGCTTCCAATGCCGTGCCGATGCCGCCGGGAACCACGACAAAGGCATTGGAGAGGAGAACGAAATGATGGAGGCGGGAAAAGAAGGTGCGATGAAGGTAAACTTGCTCGACAAAGGGATTGGTTTCTTGCTCGAAATTGAGGCTGACGCGAATGCCGATCAATTTCGTCCGGTCTTCGGGATCGGCTTTGACACTGCCTTCGTTGGCAGCTTGCATCAACCCCGGGCCGCCGCCAGTCACGATATCGCATCCCATTGCCGTCAGTTCGCTGGCAAGGTGGCGAACGCCTTCGTACAAAGGGGTTTCCGGCGTCATCCGCGCCGATCCGAAGATGGTGACGCAGTAACGTTCTTGTTTGGGAGGCTGAATGCGGGTGAGGTTGTTGACCACTTCCCAAAGCTGAAAGACTGATTGTTGGACGACTTCAAATACGCCGTCTCGATCGGTGGGATTGACGGCATCGGCGTGGCGAATGGGGTAAACTTCGTTGGATGGGGGGATCGATCGGGTTCGCAGTCATGGGTAAATGTATAGCGCGATACTTAAATTTAGCCTACCCGATCGCCTCATCTCCCAATTATGAAGTTTCGTTCGCGTTGGCGTAGCCCGTCTTTCGGACGTAGCGACTCCATGGGAGTATCGCCCACAAAAAAAGTGCGCGTTGGAGAGTTGGAATGCGGACGCAGGCGTTTGGGGACGGGAATCATCATCACCTTACCACCCAAGTCAGGTAAGCTAGCGAGGGTTGAGGGTTTAGCAACGGAAAAGTCGGTGAAAACTCAAGAGAAAAATCGAGGTTGGGATGACTTGTCACTTGAGAAAAACGTAGGCTAGGTTAGAGGTAATCCCCTCATCCCCTGAGAGATTCACCATGAACAAATTCATTGCTTTGCTGGCAACCACCGTGGCAACGACGATCGTTCCGGCAACGGCTGCATTTGCCCAACAGACTTTTCCCGGCGAGCGTTCTCACTGCGACGCTATCCTCTCGGCTGACGATCCGAACTCTCAAATCACCTTACGTTCGGGTCCGGGAACGGATTATCGCGACTTGGGATACGGGTTGGTGGGAGATCGGGTTTACGTTCTCGCCAGTCCGCCGCCGGATATCGACTACGAGACCGATCGCTACGGATATGGCTGGTATCGGGTTGGTTTCCCCGGTAGCGGTGCGAAAGGCTGGATTCGCGAAGATTTACTCCGGTTAGATTGTCAGTAAAAAACATCGCATTCATCCGATCGATCTTAAGTGAGAATAGCGATGGCGATCGGGTTGCCGATGAGGGAGGAGCGAGTTATGGTCTTGCTCCTCCCTCGTTGTATGTTAATCTTGACCGTAATTAATATCCGTCTATCCAACACGAACCCAATTTGAGCCAACAGGTTAACGATGCTATTTTGCAAGGAATGGAGATCGAACCAGAACGGAGAACGGCTTTGGATTTATGCCGAAAGTTTACCAGAATTTATCCAAAAACTTCGAGATTGTGGTTTATGATACAAGACAGTTCAGTTAACCGGAACCGGGCGGTTAAAACCGCCGTCGCGGATTGAAAATTCATTGAGTCCGCGACGGCGGACTTGGATTCTGTCGTCGCGATTTCCAATCGCCGGATCTGAACCGTCATAACTTACAATAACACCATATTTTTGAGTTCGATCGCGGCAATTTAATCAAAAATTCTAGAACCTTGCTGAGTCCTATTCTTCCGATACCTCGAATCGTTTCATCAATCGGGTTTGAGCGCTAGTTGCCAGCACGTAAAACACCGGAATGACATACAAACTCAAAAAGGTAGAAACCAGCATTCCGCCGACAACGGCAACGCCGAGAGACACGCGACTTGCAGCACCTGCACCCGTCGCCAGCGCCAGCGGCAGCAACCCGAAAACTGTCGAAAATGCCGTCATTAAAATGGGACGAAAGCGCAGTTTTCCGGCTTCGAGAACGGCTTGAACGATCGACATTCCTTTTTCTCGCTGCTGGTTGGCAAATTCGACAATGAGAATCGAGTTTTTGGTCGATAAACCGATGAGCATAATTAAACCGATTTGGCTGTAGACATTGAGGTCTAACCCAAATAGCAACAATGCGGCAAATGCGCCCACCAACGACAGCGGAACCGCTAACAAAATAATGACCGGATCGATATAACTTTCAAACTGAGCCGCCAGAACTAAGAAGATAAAAGACAGTGCCAAGGCGAAGATAAATAACGTCGATTGACCCGCTTCTCGAAACTCCAAAGATTGTCCGGCTAAGGCAGTATTCATCTCGGCGGGAACCACGTCTTTGGCGAGGTTTTCTAAAGTAGTGAGGGCATCTCCCAAGCTGACACCGGAGGCGGGACTGCCTTCGATCGTCGCGGCGCGAAATCGGTTGTAATGGTTGATTTGGGGCGGGGTGGTGGTGGTTTCGATCGAGACTAAGTTACTGAGAGGAACGAGTTGGTTATCGCGAGTTTTGACGTAGATTTCGCGGATGCTATCCGGGGTCGATCGAAATTCTTTCTCCGCTTGTACCACCACTTCATAACGACGATTTCCCCGATTGAAACTGGTGATTTCTTGAGAGCCGAGAAGAATTTGCAACGTGCGAGAAATATCGCGAACGGAGACGCCTAAATTAGAAGCAGCGAGGCGATCGACTTTGAGCGTTAATTCCGGTTTGGTCAGTTTTAAATCGGTATCGATATTCACCACTTGTGGCAGTTCGTTAGCGCGGCGAGCAAACTCTCCAGACACTCGGGCAAGTTGTTCGAGATCGCTCCCTTGCAAGACGAATTGAATGGGTTGACCGAATCCCGAACCGGGGAGCGAAGAGGGATTAATGGGCAATACTAAGGCATCGGTAATTTGGGAAAACTTTCCGAATAATTGACCGACGATCGCCTGTTGAGATTGTTCCGGTTGGGTGCGATCGTCCCAATGGTTCAATCGCACGAAGGTAATGCCTTGATCCACCTGTCCCGGCGCTCCTCGACCGAATGCCCCGACGCTAAAATACGCGCGCACGTCGGGCATTTGGCTGTAAATTTCTTCCACTTGTCGCGCCACTTTATCGGTATAGTCGATGGTGACACCTTGGGGGGCGCGAATGAAGGTAATAATCCGGGCGCGATCTTCGATCGGCAGAAATTCTTTCGGGATTTGAGCGAAGAGAATTCCCACCAACGCAAAGGATAAAAAGAAGCCGATAACGACGAGTCCCTTCAACGACATCAACCGTCTCAGAGAAGACGCATACAGGTTTTGCCACCCTTCTAAAAACCGTTCGATGAGGCGAAATGCCCGTCCTTGCATTTGACCGTTGCGCCGCAGAATGCGGGCAGCAATGGCAGGGGCGAGGGTTAGTGCCACGAAGGTAGAAATGACCACCGAACCCGCCAGAGTCAGGGCAAATTCCGTAAACAAGCGCCCCGACGCACCCGTGGCAAAGCCTACAGGAACGAACACCGCCACGAGAACGGCGGTGGTGGCAATCACCGCAAATACCACCTCCGCCATCGCCCCCATTGCTGCACGGAAGGGTTTCATCTCGTTTTCTTCGATGTAGCGAACGATATTTTCCAAGACGACGATCGCATCGTCTACGACCAAACCCGTCGCTAGGGTGAGGGCAAACAGTGTCAGCGTATTCACCGAGTAATCCAAGATATACATGACGGCGAAGGCGCCGACAAGGGAAACGGGAATGGTGACAGCGGGAACGATGGTCGCCCGCCAATCGCGCAGGAAAAAGAAAATGACGAGAATAACGAGAAAGACGGCGAGATACAGCGAACTCCATACTTCGTCAATGGCGAGGCGCACGAATTCCGAATCGTCTACCGGAAGTTCGTACTTCAGCCCTGCGGGAAAACTGGGCTTTAGTTGTTCCATTTTGGCTTTGACTGCCGCTGCCACGTCTAGAATGTTGGCGGTGGAGAGTTTGACGATGCCCAATCCGACGGCGGGTTTGCCTTTAAAGCGCACGAACGATCGCTCGTCTTCCGCTCCGATTTCCGCCCGACCGATATCCTTGAAGCGGATGGGAATGCCTTCGGAGGTGGTGCGAATCACCAATTCTTCGTACTCGGCGGGGTCTTGCAATCTGCCCAGGGTGCGGATGGGATATTCGGCACTTTCTCCTTCGATGCGTCCGCTGGGCAGTTCCAGGTTCTCATCCCGCAGGGCGTTTTCTACATCTAAAATGGTGACGTTGCGTGCGGCTAGCTTTTGCGGGTCGATCCACAACCGCATGGCATAGCGCCGTTCCCCACCAATGATGATATTGCTGACGCCGGGAACGGTTTCCAGGGCATCCACCAGAAACCGATCGGCATAATCACTCAATTCTAAGTTAGAAATACTGCCATCTTCGGTATACAAACTGAACCACATAATCGGCGAAGCGTCCCCCGACTGCTTCCGCACCACCGGAGTTTCCGCTTCGTCGGGGAGTCTGCCCACCGCTTGAGAGACGCGAGAGCTAACATCTTGGGCGGCAACGTCGATATCGCGATCGAGATTGAATTGCACCGTAATCGAACTCACCGATTCCCGGCTTTCGGAGGTCATGGTTTTAATCCCTTCCACCCCGTTAATTTGCGCTTCCAAAATTTCGGTGACTTCGGTTTCCACCGTACTGGGGTTCGCCCCCAAATACGTCGTCGTCACGCTGACCACGGGGGGATCGATCGCCGGATATTCCTTCACTGGCAGGCGTCCGTATCCCACCACCCCCACCAAAATAACGATCAGGGAGCAAACGGAAGAAAAAACCGGGCGTTTGATGAAGAAATCGGTGAACATGGTAATAAGTAATAAGTAATAAGTAATAAATTAAGGCAGAGAACTCCAGGGCAGAAGGAGGAAGAAAAGGGTGAAGAGATCAGGATGTGAGGGGAAAAGAGCAGGGGGAAAAACAACCCATTACCAATTACCAACCCCAAACCCCAAACCCCAAACCCCTAACACCAAATGACCCATGACAAATGACTACTGACTTTGAATGGGTTTGCCATCGGCGAGTTTTTGGATGCCGGAAATGATGAGACGATCGCCGGGATTGAGACCTTCGACGATTTCGGTAGTGTCGCCGTTGACGACGCCTAATTTCACGGGTTGTTTTTTGGCTACCATTTCGTTATTGCCTTGGGCGATATACACGAATCGGTTTTCCCCTTCAAACACAACGGCATTGGAAGGAACCACTACGGCAGAGGGGCGCTGATTCCAAATAACGCGGGCGCGGACGAATTGGCGGTCTCGCAATTTCCCCGTGGGATTGTCTACATCCACTTTGGCGAGGATGGTTTGCGCGGTGGCGTTGGCTTGGGGCGAAACGAAACTCACCCGCCCCCGGCTCAACGGTTCCCCTTCGGCATCGGTGACTTCTACGGGCAATCCCACGCGCAATTGCGGTGCTTTTTCTAAAGGAATTGCCACGCGCAGTTCCAGCACGTCATTTTGCGTCAGGGTGGTCAGTTCGTCGCCCTTCCTCAAGAAATCGCCGATTTTCAGGGGAATATCGCCGACAATTCCGGCAAAGGGAGCGAGAATTTGCGTGTCTTGAACGCCCACGGCTTGGGCTTCAATTTCTGCCCTTGCCGCTTTAACTTCGGCTTCGGCTTGGGCAATTTCTTCCGGGCGAGACCCGTTGCGCAGTTTTTCCAACTCACTTTGAGCTTCGGCGACATCGGCTTCGGCGGCGGCAAGCTTGGCTTCGGCTTGGGCGATTTCTTCCGGGCGCGAACCGTTACGTAGTTTTTCTAACTCGCTCTGGGCAGCGGCGACTTCGGCTTCGGCTTGGGCAATTTCTTCCGAGCTCGTGCCTTTTTGCAGTCGTTCCCACCGTTGCTGGGCTTCGACGAGTCCGGCTTCCGATTGTACCAAACTGGCTCGGGCGCGGCGTTCTTCGTCGATGGCGCGATCGAGATCGTTGGTAGAAATTGCCCCTTCGGCTTCCAGTTGGCGCTGGCGTCGCAGGTTGGTTCGCGCTAGGATTAGTGCCGATCGCCTTTCGGCAACTTCTCCTTCGGCTTTGATGACGCTGGCAAGGGCTTCGTCCCGTAGTTCCTCGAGTTGAGCATTCGCGCGATCGAGGTTAGCTTCGGCGGCGGCAATATCTTCGACTCGAGTTCCCGCTTTCAATTCGTCGAGTCGGGCTTGGGCTTGTTGCCGTTCGGCTTGGGTGCGATCGACATTGGCTTCGGC
>DVED01000177.1 GCA_015295945.1 Oscillatoriales cyanobacterium M59_W2019_021
ATGAAACAGGAAGTAAACAGCAATCTACAAAGGCAGTGCAAGTTATCTAGCATAGAAAAGCCTAGTCCTAAGTAGATTGGCATAGGTTTTATGTAACGGGTTTCGCGCGTTGGCAAATCGCATCAAAAATGGGCAGTCGAGACGATCGAGCGCCCAGACTGCCCACTTGGAAACTTATTCGGCTTTTGTGAAACCCAAACCGTTTTCTGCTGCATACCGCTCCATAAAGCGCATAAACCGCTCGCGCTCGGCGGTGGTTTTCCAAGTGTAAATGACTTCTAAATCCTGGGCGACTCCGTTGACGAACTTCCCTTTCACATCTCGGGTAACCAGTTCGCCTTCTTCGTCCACCAAGTACATCCCCGTAATTTCTTGATTAAAATCGGGCGCGAGAGCGTTGGGTTGCTCGAAGATAAAAAACGCGCGACCGTTGCTGCCATCTTTCGAGCTGGTCATGCGGATGTCGGGAACAACTTCTTCTTTAATTCCTCTGACAAATTCTATTTGAGCCATATTTTCTGAAAAAAGTTTAACAAACTGTTACCATTGTGACATGGAAGGGGGACACCTAGAGATGGCGATACTCCCAAAGAGAGTCGCTGACGCCATCGAGACTCTAGTGGTGGCTGCAATCCCAGGAAAACTAGCCGTCAGTAATAGACCTTGGGTTTGGCTTTCTCTGAGAGTTCTGGGCTGACGGCTGAATGCTGACGTTATTCCTTCTCCATTTCCGCTTTCAAAGTGGCGAGTTCTTCATCGATCTCCCGATTCGTCGATTCTAAAGAGGTTGGCTCTGGCTCCCAAGACAGGGTCTCAAGTTCGACAATGGCACTGGCTCTCGCTTCGAGATCCATCACCCGCTCTTCTAGGCGATCGAACGCATCTAACAAGGGGTTGGCATGACTGCGACTCAGAAGCTGGGAGAGTTGTGCGGAAGCTCGAGCGGCTCGAACGCGGGCGACGTACATTTCTTTCTTAGCTTTCACCCGAACGATCTGAGTTTCTAAGGTCTGCAAATCGGCTCGCAAAATTTTGACGGTTTCTTGCTGTTGTTTGCTTTGCGCCTCCAGCGCCGATGCCGTATCTTGATAGAACTTGCGGCGGGTGAGTGCTGCTCGCGCGAGATCTTCGTCTCCCTTTTGGCAAGCCAGTTGAGCGCGGCGATACCATTCGTCTTCCCCCTGTCGAGCGCGGATTCCGTCCCGTTCCACGCGCTTTTGTAGGGCGATCGCCCCAGCTACATTCTGACGTAATTGAAATAAATGCTCCTGCATTTCCCGCAAGGCTCGTTCCAGTACGATCTCCGGCTCGTCTGGGTGTCCGAACCAACGTTTAACGGTACTGCGAATCGATCGCGTCAGCGACTCCCGAAGGGAGTATCGCCCGACTCGTCTCCAATGTTCCATGTAGTTTTTGAGGGGTTAGGGGTTAGGGATTAGGGGTTTGCTGACCTCTCCAAACATCAAAAAATACGATCGAGGTTGATGCCGAAATGATAGCGCCAGCGCTGACGGGTCAGTGCGAGTCTTAGCCCCATTTCTAGTTGGTTGGAGAGATCGATGACTGATTCCTCGACTTCCAACTTTCGATCGCCGTTTGCGCTTCCACATAGGCAGCCGTATCCGCCGGAACCAATACTGCCGCTTGAATGGCTTCGTCAAACTGGCGTCCATCGGCGCGAGATCGGGCAATTTGCAGCATTTCTCGACTGAGGCGATCGGCGAGTTGTCGCGCTTCTCCATACAGGGGATCGGCGGGTTGAATTTGCCGCAACGTAGCGATCGCCCGCCAGTAGGACGATGCTTGTCCCGGTTGCACTTGCTCTTGCGCCACGTTCAAGCGGTGCTGGCTGACTTGTTGTTGTTGCTGCTTGGCTTGCGTCCAGGTGGCGATCGCCTGACGCGCTTGGGTATAGAGTTGGGGACTTTCGGCAGGAACGAGTTTGACAGCGGCGATCGCGCTGTCGAATTGTCCGTGCTGGGCGCGACTTTGGGCGATTTCCCAAATCGCTCGTCCCCACAGTTCGATATTTGCCTTAGCTTTCGGATACAGGGGATCGTTCGCGGGGATTTTACGAGCCGTGGCGATCGCCGCCGCGAAGGGGGACGCCGGGACTGACTGTATGGAGGATCGAGCTTCGTCGAGCAATCCTTGATAGATCGACGGCGTAGCAGTGGCGCTGACTGGGGTAGTTGGCGGGGAGGAGTCGGCGGATTGGGGGGTATCCGGAACGGGATCGGGTTGGGCTTCGGTTGCTGGTTCTTCGGGCAATCGCGTTCCCATTGCCGCCGCCGAATTTCCGAATGCCGTCGTGCCAAAAGCTTGCGTCGAAAGGGGGGCATTCCGCTCCGTTTGTGCCGGGGTTTGGGCTTCTTCGGGATCGGTAACCTGCGGCTCCATTTCGTGACTCAGCAGCGCCCCCAACAGCAACGCAGTAGCAATCAAACCCCCTCCTAAGAGGAACTGCTTCCATAGGGATAATTCTACAGGCGTCACCGGATCGTTAGCCATGGGCGTTGGCGGGACGAGATCGTCGGTGGGGGTCACGGGTGCGGGGAGGGGAATTTGCGGTAACTCTTGGGCGGGGACGATCGCGCTGTCGGCAACCGGAAACAGTGACGCCTGCAAGTGTTGGGGCAAAGACACGATCGTCAGCGGATCTTGTCGGGGTCGCCAGTGGTGTTCGCTCAACTCCGGCAGGCGATCGCGCAAATAACCGTCTAACTCCGCCAGCGTCGTGCAGTAGGGTTGGCGCAAGGCTTCCAGTAGCGTCGCCGCAAACAGACCGTGACGCAACGCGCTCGTTTCCCGCGAAAATTGATGGGGACGGCAGGATAAAATCGTCGCGATCCCCAGATGGCGTGCCAAATCGGCGGCTTCGCTGCCGATCCCCGCACCGCCGTACAATCCCGTAGGACGGCTCATATCCAGAAACACTCGCACCTGTTGGGTGGGCAGCTTGGCGAGGCGTCCCAGTAACAACTGGATGGGGATGCCCGTTTCTTCGACGTTAGCGGGGTTGCCCTCGATCGGCATCAAATAATCCTGACCCGCCACGTTGACCCCGTAGCCGCTAAAAAAGCACCACAGCACGTCGTCGGCGGTGAAGGGGGCTTGGGCGATTTCGTCGAGCGATCGCTCGATATTACTCAACGTGGGATGGGTCGATCGACCTTCCTTGGAGGGCGACATTTCCGTCAGCACCCAACTCCACTCGGGCGAGAGCGCCACCTTCTCCTCCAAACAGTTTTGGAAGGCGTGGGCGTCTTCCTGGGCGTAGCGTAGGGGTTGCAGGAACTCGTACTGATTGATCCCGATAGCGAAGCAAGCGTGATTGACCATTTCCCCAAGTCCAAACCCGATCGTCGTGCCAAAAAAGGTTGTGCGCCTTTACTGTAAATGTAACGGATATTGCCCCCATCCGGACAACCCGCAGGCAGACAATGGGGGCAATCGAGTCGGCGATACTCCCTTCGGGAGTATCGCTTCGCCATCGAAATCGATGGGGAAATTATTCTCCCATCATGGCGGGTTGCGGACCGAAATCGGGAAACACGGTTTTCCCATTATTTTCGACTGTCACCAGGGGACGACCGTAGTAAGCGTCTAAAATCAGTTGTTTGAGGTCTCGAATCAGCGGATAGCGAGGATTGGCGCCCGTACACTGGTCGTCGAACGCGCGATCGGCTAGTTCGTCGGCTTTCGCCAAAAACTGCGCTTCGCTTTCTTTAACCGCCTCTCGGAGCGTTGCTGGAATCTCCACTTTGCGCTTCAACTCTTCGATCGCCAAAATCAGCCGATCGACCTTCTCGTCCTCCGTTTCGCCCCCCAAACGCAGATAATCCGCAATCCGAGAGTACCGCCATTTGGTATTGGGATACTTGTACTGCGAGAAGGTTGCCTGCTTGAACGGCGCGTTGGTGGCATTGTAGCGAATGACGTGGGAAATCATTAACGCATTGGCTAAGCCGTGGGGAATGTGGAAGGTTCCGCCTAACTGGTGAGCGATCGAGTGGCAAATGCCCAAGAACCCATTGGCAAACGCCATCCCCGCCATGGTCGCAGCATAGTGCATTTTTTCCCGCGCCTTGGGATCGCTAGCACCCCGTTCGTAGGCATTGGGCAGATATTTAAAAATCAACCGGATCGCTTCGAGTGCCATGCCGTTGGTATACTCCGACGCCAACACCGACACGAAGGCTTCGATGGCGTGGGTGAGGGCATCGATACCCCCGAATGCCGTCAGACTTTTGGGCATATGCAGCACCAACTCCGGATCGACGATGGCGATATTCGGCGTCAGGGCATAATCGGCAAGGGGGTACTTAATATCGTTGCGCCGATCGGTCACTACCGCAAAGGGCGTCACCTCCGACCCCGTTCCCGAGGTGGTGGGAATCGCCACCATTATCGCTTTATCGCCCAGGGGTGGCAGTTCGTACACCCGCTTGCGGATATCCATAAACCGCATCGCCAGCCCTTCAAATTCAACATCGGGATGTTCGTACATCAGCCACATAATTTTGGCAGCATCCATGGGCGATCCCCCACCAACGGCGATAATCACGTCCGGATCGAAGACATTCATCCGGTTGACCCCACGCTGCACCGTCTCTAAAGAGGGATCGGGTTCGACTTCGTAGAACACCTCGCAGACGATCCCGATCTCGTCGAGGACTTCTTCGATCGCAGCCGTCATGCCCAGGTCGAAGAGGGGTTTGTCGGTGACGATAAACGCACGCTGTTTGCCCGTGAGTTCGCGTAAGGCAACCGGAAGCGCCCCGTATTTGAAGTAAATTTTGGGCGGCACTCGGAACCAGAGCATATTTTCCCGCCGTTCGGCAATGGTTTTGATATTCAGCAGGTGGCGGGGTTCGACGTTTTCGCTAATGGAGTTCCCGCCCCAGGTGCCGCAACCCAAGGTTAAGGACGGATCGAGGCGGAAGTTGTAAATATCTCCGATCGCCCCTTGGGAAGAGGGGGTATTGATCAACACCCGCGCGGTTTCCACCGTCGCTTCAAAGACTTTGATATGCTCGAGATTCTGGGGAGAAGTATACAGCGAAGCCGTATGACCGCGACCGCCCAATTCGACGAGTGATTGGGCTTTAGAGACGGCATCGGTGAAATCTTTGGCTCGGTACATCGCCAACACGGGGGAGAGTTTTTCGTGGGCGAAGGGATCGCTCTGGTCGATCTCTGATCGTTCTCCGATAATGACGCGGGTTTGGTCGGGCAAGTCGAGTCCGGCGAGATGTCCGAGTTTTTCCACGGTTTGACCGACAATTTCCCCATTCAGATGACCGTCTACAAACAAGACGCCCGCCATGCGATCGGTCTCTTCGGGGGTGAGAAAGTAAGCCCCGCGAGTCTGAAATTCTTCCCGCACTCGATCGTAAATCGAATCGACGACGATGACCGACTGTTCGCTAGCACAGATGGTGCCGTTATCGAAGGTTTTACTGAGAATAATCGAGGAGACTGCCATTTTAATGTGAGCGGACTCGTCGATCAGAGCCGGAGTATTCCCCGCACCGACGCCCAGAGAGGGACGACCGGACGAATACGCCGCCCGCACCATCTTCGGTCCCCCCGTGGCGAGAATCAGCTTGATATCGGGGTGCTGCATCAAGGTTTGCGACAGCGCCACCGTTGGCTCGTCGATCCAGCCGATAATGCCTTCTGGCGCTCCGGCAGCCACGGCGGCATCTCCCACGATGCGGGCGGCTTCGTTGGTACATTTTCGCGCGCGGGGGTGGGGAGAGAAAATAATGCCGTTGCGGGTTTTCAGCGCGATTAAGGCTTTGAAAATGGCGGTCGAGGTGGGGTTGGTGGTGGGGACGATTCCGGCGAGAATGCCCACGGGTTCGGCGATTTTTCGGAACCCAAAGGATTTGTTGGTTTCGATCGCCCCGCAGGTTTTTTCGTTCTTGTATTTGTTGTAGATGATTTCGGAGGCGAAGTGATTTTTGATGACTTTATCTTCCACAACTCCCATGCCAGTCTCCTCGACCGCGAGCTTGGCTAAAGGAATGCGGGCGGCGTTAGCGGCGAGGGCAGCTTTCTTGAAGATGTAGTCTACTTGTTCCTGAGTAAAGCTGGAATATTGTTCTTGTGCTGCTTTTACCCGTTGAATGAGGTTTTCGAGTTCTTCGATGCTGGTAACTGGATTAACCATGAGGATGCTTGATTTGCAACGTTGGTCGAACAACGGACAGGGTCGTAGATCGATTTCGATTGTATCGCTCTCGATCGAACCCGTCCGTCGCTGAGACTACGGTTGCCCGTTATGGACGGCCGCATCCTTCAGGCTCTCCCCCAGAGGGCTTGCCCAATCTGCGGTTTCGCGGTTTACCTTATGTACCCAGACGCAACAAATCTTCGAGCATTCCTTCGAGGGCAGCAACGTATTGGCGATCGCGTAAGCGACTCCCAGAGGGAGTATCGCCCGCCGTATCCGCACTGACACGACCCGCAGCCACCGCTCGATCGACAATTTCCTCCGCATCGATCCGGCCCGATCGCAGCGCCGACAACAAATGATCGTACCCCGGAATGCCATACGCTTCCAACTCCCCCCGATAGGCAAGATACGCCAAATCGAAGGGCGTCGTTTGGTAAATAACCGGGGTGGAGTTGACTGCCATCGCGTCCGCTTTGGGTACGGCAACCGTCGCCGCCACTGCCACGAATAAAGCACAACCACCCGTTAACATCCAACGTTTCATCAACTTAACTCCCAAACTCGATCGATAGTGTTCGCTACTTTTAGGATCGATCGTCTGCCTGAATGCTCTCTATCAGAAACCTGAATCCTCGAGCGGAAATTGATGAGAAATTTCTCAGAAGGGGTAATGGGTAATGGGTACTTGGCAAACATCTTCTCCCCCTGCTCCCTCTGCTCTCCCTGCCTCCCTTGCCTCCCCTGCTCTCTTTCTCCCGAACCCCTTTTCCCCATTAGAATAAAGAGAAGTGCAAACTGTTAAGAAATTTAAATTTTCCTATGGCTGACCAGTTAATTCGCGCCACCGCCGCAGATGGAGGTATTCGCTGCGTGGGCGTCATTACCACGCGGCTCACCCAAGAAGCGCGAGTTCGTCACAATCTCTCCTACGTTGCCACGGCGGCTTTGGGTCGTACCATGGCGGCGAGTTTGCTGCTGGCGTCTAACATGAAGAAAGCCGAATCGAGAGTGAATATTCGCATCAACGGCAACGGTCCGCTGGGGGGCATTCTCGCCGACGGTAGGCTGGATGGCACGGTACGCGGTTATGTGGGCAATCCCACGGTCGAATTGCCCCCCAAACCCAACGGCAAATTGGATGTCAGCGGTGCAGTAGGTTCGGAAGGCTACCTCTACGTCATTCGGGATGTGGGCTACGGCTACCCCTACTCCAGCACCGTCGAATTGGTGTCCGGGGAAATTGGCGACGATATCACCCACTATTTAGCCTCTTCGGAACAAACCCCATCGGCGTTACTGTTGGGCGTGTTCGTCGGGGCAGAAGGCGTGACGGCTGCGGGGGGCATTTTATTGCAAGTAATGCCCAAAGCCGCTCGAGATGAAGAACTCGTCGCCACCCTGGAATCGCGGGTGGGGGGTCTGTCGGGCTTTACGCCGTTGCTGCAAGCTGGGAAAAGTCTTCCCGATATTTTCGAGCAATTGCTGGGCGATATGGATTTGCAAATCATGCCGGAAGTGCAGATGGTGCGTTTTCACTGCGGCTGTTCGGGAGAGCGCATGTTGGGGGCGCTGAAGATGCTGGGCGAAGCGGAATTGCAGGACATGATCGAAAAGGATAACGGGGCAGAAGCCACCTGTCATTTCTGTGGCGATGTCTATCACGCTAGTCGCGATGATTTGGCGGAGTTAATCGAAGATTTGCGAGCGAATGGGTAAAGGAGAAGGAGTTCAGAAGTTCAGAAGTTCAGAACTCAGAGAAGGGGCAGTAGATTGTTGCCCATGACGAGTAACCCATTACAAACCTCAAACCCCCAACTCCCAACCCCAAAAGACCAATGACTAACGACTAACCGCCATTTCGATCGCCCGTTGGAGTTCTTCGAGGCGAATGGGTTTGCTGATATAATCATCCATCCCCGCCGCTAGGTAGGTTTCTCGATCGCCTTGCATGGCGTTGGCAGTCATGGCAATAATCCGAGGCATTTTAAAATGGGGGTTCTGCGCTTTGAATTCTCCAGATTGGGCTTTCAGATATTGGGTTGCCGTCAACCCGTCCATCTCCGGCATCTGAATATCCATAAATACCACGTCGTAGGTTTGACGGCGCAAGGCATCGAGGGCTTCGATGCCGTTGGTGGCTAGATCGGCTTCGTAGCCCATTTTTTTGAGCAAGTGCAATCCCACTTTTTGGTTGACGCGATTGTCTTCGGCTAGCAAAATCCGCAGCGGGATTGGCGGCAGAGAAAGCGCGAGGGGAGATGGGGAAGGCTCGGGTAGCGATGGCGTCGGCGAATCGATCGCCATTGCCGCCAGGAGTTGGTAGAGTTGGGAATGATTCACCGGTTTGGTGACGCACGCCGTCACGCCACCGGACAGTCGCTGGCTGGTGGTGGCTGGAGAGTCCATGGGAATTTGCATCACCACGGGAAATCGATCGCCCGCGACTTGTCGAATTTGCCGAGCGAGTGTCAGTCCGTCGATGTCGGGCAGTTCTAAGTCGAGAATTGCCACCGCGAAACCCTTGCCATTCCCCAGTTTTTCGAGAGCTTGCCGACCCGAACGGGCGATTTCGGGCAGCATCCCCCAGGCGCGTATGGGTTCGCTCAAAAA
Organism: Oscillatoriales cyanobacterium M59_W2019_021; assembly: GCA_015295945.1. Taxonomy (GTDB): domain Bacteria; phylum Cyanobacteriota; class Cyanobacteriia; order Cyanobacteriales; family Geitlerinemataceae; genus DVED01. The sequence continues at coordinate 8,795 of DVED01000177.1, forward strand.
GCGACCGTTGATTTCGCTGTCATCGACGATTAACACGCGCTGACCCGCCAGAGCGGGCAGCTTGGGGGGACGATCGATCTCGCCTTTCTCAGCCGCCGGAGCGACGATCGTAAAGTAAAAGGTCGTCCCTCGACCGACGGTACTTTCCACCCATATTCTCCCGCCCATCATTTCGGTTAATTGCTTGCAAATCACCAACCCCAATCCCGTTCCTCCATACTGACGGGTGGTGGAAGAATCGACTTGGCTGAAGCGTCGAAACAGGCGATCGAATCGTTCGGTGGGAATGCCGATTCCCGTATCTTTGACGGCAAATTGCAGTTCGTAAAGTTGGGGAGCGGGATCTTCGGTTTTCTCGGTCGCGGCTCGAGAGGTCACCGAAACGGTCACGTCCCCGGCTTCCGTAAATTTGACCGCATTCCCGATCAAATTCACCAAAATTTGCCGCAAGCGGGTAGCATCGCCCACCCAAAATCGTGGGGTTTGGGGTTTGATAAAGTACGCCAGATCCAATTGTTTAGCGGCGGCTTTGGGTGCGAGAAAGGCGATCGATTCTTCCAGGCAGCATTGCAGGTCGAATTCGCGAAACTCGAGGTCTAATTTTCCCGATTCGATTTTAGAAAAATCGAGAATATCGTTGACGATTGCCAGGAGCATTTCGCTACTGTGGCGGATCGTTTCTACGTAGTCTTGTTGTTGGGGATCGAGTTGGGTTCCGTTCAACAATCCCGCCATGCCGATAACGGCATTCAGCGGCGTGCGAATTTCGTGACTCATGACCGCCAGAAAATCGCTTTTGGCGCGGTTGGCGGTTTCGGCATCCCGTTTGGCAATTTCTAAGGCTTGATTTTGCGCTTTGAGTTGTTGTTGGATTCGTTGCAGCCCTACCTGGGTTTTCACCCGCGCTAACACTTCCTCGACGTTGAAAGGTTTGGTAATATAATCGACACCACCCACGGCAAAGGCTCTGACTTTATCGAGGGGCTCGTCGAGAGCGCTTAAAAAAATGACGGGGGTGCTGGCGGTGCGATCAGACGCTTTCAGACGCTGGCAAACTTCGTACCCATCGAGATCCGGCATTTTGATATCGAGCAAAATCAGATCCGGTGGCTCGGCATTGGCAGCAATCAACGCCTGTTTGCCATTAATGACCCGACGCACGTCGTATCCCTGCTCGCTCAAAATGGCGAAGAGAATATGCAGGTTAGCCGGCACGTCATCGACGATTAAAATATCGCCTTGAATGGCTTCGGGGGAAGGGTCAGTCATGACTGGGGGGCTGCGTCAGTTCTACAATCCTATCAAAACACAAGTGTTCTACCATCCGATCGAGCGCTCGGGCGAGATCGCCATGGTCTTCGGAAATCTGCGAGATCAGTTCCTTGAGGCGTTTTTCTCGAGCGCTCAGGGCAGCATCTCGCAAGTCGGAAATCCACGATTCCGGCACGATTGCCAAACTTTCCGGCACCAGATCGGTCGAGCAAATATCGTTAGATTGAGGCTCCGGTGATAGCAAACCCAGATCGTCTTCTTGGTAACGATAGCGCACCCCTAAATGCTTGGCGAGCTTATTAAAGATAGTTTCTTCTCGAAAGGGTTTGCTGACAAAATCGTCGCACCCTGCCGATCGTACCACCGATCGATGTTTGTGGAACACACTCGCCGTCAGCGCGACGATCGCCGTTGCCTGACCTTGGAGGGTGGCTTTAATGGTGCAGGTGGCTTCGTAACCGTCCATGACGGGCATCCGCATATCCATGAAAATTAAATGCGGTTCCCAACTTTCCCAAATCTCGATCGCCGCCCGTCCGTTTTCGGCTTCGCGCACCTCGAATCCCAACGGAGATAGCAAGTTCACCAACAGCAAGCGGCTTTCCCAGGTATCGTCGGCAATCAAAATCCGATAGGTGGGTTGACCGGGGGCTAAGCCGACGATCCGCCGATTGTCGGGTCGATCTAGATCGTCGGCTGCTTCGGCTCGATTGGCGGGAATCTCGAACGCAAAAGTGGTTCCCCGTCCCACTTCGCTATCCACGGTAATTCCGCCCCCCATCAGTTGCACGAATTTTTGGCTGATGGGCAACCCCAATCCCGTTCCTTCTTGCGATCGACGTCCCACTTCGGTCTGCACGAAGGCTTCAAACAAACTTTCCAATTCCGCCGCAGCGATCCCCGGTCCGGTATCTTCGACTTCAAAGCAAAGCGTCATTTGTCCTCGCTCGTGGGTCCTGGGGAGTGGATGGGTTTCCAATGACGCATCACCGAGGGTTGAAGACACGCGCAGCGTGACGCTGCCGATTTCTGTAAATTTGAGTGCGTTGGACAGCAAGTTTAACAAAACCTGGCGCAGTTTGTTCTCGTCCCCCCGCACCCATTGCGGCACGTCTGGCGTCCAGTCGAAAATCAGCTGCAACCCTTTCGTTTTGGCTTTGAGCCGCAACATTTCTTCCAAACTTTGCAGAAGGCGGTACAGATCGAAATTTTTTTCGTTGAGGACGATTTGACCCGCCTCGATTTTGGACATTTCTAAAACGTTATTGAGCAACCCTAGCAAATGCTCCCCACTGCGACCGATAATGCCTAAATAATCCTGATGTTGCGGGCTTAAGGAGATATCTCGAGCTAACAGTTGCGTAAAGCCTAAAATCGCGTTGAGGGGCGTGCGCAGTTCGTGGCTCATGTTGGCTAAAAATTCGCTTTTGGCGCGGTTGGCGGCATCGGCATTTTCCTTGGCTGCTTGAAGTTGTACCAGGAGCTCTGCCTGCTGCACGGCGACGCCCAATTGATTGCTCACTTGAGAGAGCAAGTTAATTTCGCCACTTTCCCAATGACGGGTGTGGGAATTTTGATACGCGCCCAGCAATCCCCACAACGTCTCCCCGACGAAGACGGGAACCAAGCAGTAGGCTTTGACTTGAAATCGCTCTAGGAGTTCGATGTGGCATTGCGTGTAATCCATTTGATAAATGTCTTCTACGACAATGTGTTCGTGATTGCGGTATCGACCGCCTTGGGTTTGTTGCAGGTATGTATCGAGCCACAGGGTTTGCATTCCCGGCGTCACCAGTGCCAGCCAGCCTTCTCCCACGGACTCGGACACGAAATTGCCGCTCCAATCTGGGTTGAAGCGGTAGATCACCACCCGATCGCATTGAAGGATTTCTCGCACTTCTTCGGTGGTGGCGGTGAAGATGGTGTTGATATCCAGGGTTTGGCGGGTGCGTTCGATGGCGCGGGCTAAGGCGCGGGCTTGTTCGGCAGCTTGGGCTTGCTGTCGAGCTTGGGCTTGCAGCACGTCTAAATATTCCGACTGTTGCAGTGCCACGCCTAATTGGGCGGCAATTTGCATTAGCAATTTGATTTCTCTGTCTTCCCACGGTCTCGGCTGGCTGTGTTGAAAGGCAGAAAGCATCCCCCACAGTCGATCGCCTTTAAACAGCGCCACCGCCGCGAAGGATCTCACCCCAAAGTCTTCCAGGGCTTGGATGTGGCACTCTTCAAATCCGGAACGATAGATATCGTCGCTGACACACGGTTGGTTGTCTCGCAATTTCCCACCTTGGTGTTCCTGCAAGTAGGGATCTTCCCAACTGCTGCCCACCAGTTTGGGATATCCTGCCGCTTCCGACTCGAAAATAAAATCGCCGAAGTAGTCGTCGCGGAATTTGTAGATGGTAATGCGATCGACCCCCAGTAGTTGGCGCACTTCCGTGGCGGCCGTTTGGAAAATGGTGTCGAGATCTAAGGTTTGGCGAATTTTATCGACTACCTGAGCCATGGCTCGCTCTCGTTCGGCTTCTTTAGCGAGGTCGTCGGCTCGTTGTTGCAGTTGGGCTTCTAAAGTGGTTTGCAATTGAGCCGATCGTTTTTGGGCTTGTCCCAAGGATTCGGCTTGTTGGATGGCAACCCCCAGTTGTGCGCCGATCTGCACTAGGAAATTGACTTCTGCCTCTTGCCAGTGTCGCGTGCTGGCGTTTTGAAAGGCTGCCAGGAGTCCCCATAAGCGTTTGCCTTTATAAATGGCAACGATCGCGTAAGCTTTCGCCTGATATTGTTCCAATGCTTGCACGTAACAGGGGGAAAATCCCGCGTCGTGGATGTTGTCGCAAACCCGAAAAACCCGACCTCGTACGAATTCTCCACCTTGGGTGTCTTGGAGGTACGTATCGGGAATGGGGGCATAGGCGAGGGATTTTAAGCTGCAATCGCTGAGGTTACGACGCAGGTTGCCCTCGAGAAATTGCGCTTCGACTAGGGGTCGCCACCCCTCGGCAACGGACTCGACTAAAATTTCGCCGCTCCAATCGGCGTTAAAGCGATAGATGACGACCCGGTCGGTCCCGAGCAGTTGCCGCGCTTCTTGGGTCGCCGTGGTGAAAATCGTACTCAGATCGAGCGATCGGCGGATTTTGTCGATAATGGCGGCGATCGCTTTTTCTCGTCCTACGGCTTGCGCCACCGCTTGCGTCAACTGTTGGGATTGATCGCGCAGTTGCGCCACTAACTCGGCTTGTTGCAGCGCCACCCCCAAATGGGTGGCAATTTGACGGACGAATTCGATTTCGCTCTCCTGCCATTGCCGAGGTTGCGAACATTGGTGAATGCACAGCAGCCCCCACAGCCGATCGCCCTGAAGCAGGGAAACGACCAAATTGGCACGCACTTGAAACCGATCCAGGGTATCCAAATAACAGGGTTCTAAGTTCGCCGTGCGGATGTCGGTAAAAGCGGCAATATGCCCGAGGCGATATTCCTTCGCGTACTTCTCGCCGAAGCAGCGATCTTCGATCGGTACTGCCAAAGCGGAGGTAAAGGGCGATAAGACGGCTTCGGCGACGATTTCCCCGGATAAATAGTTCGCTCCGGGGTCGAAGCGGTAAATCGCCACCCGATCGGCGTCGAGCAGTTGTCGCACTTGGGTCACTGTCGATTGAAAAATGCTCTCGAGATCCAAAGATTCCCGAATTTTGGTGACGACGGCAAACAGGGCTTGGTGTTGCGCGATGGCAGGAGGTTGCGAGCCCAGTTGCGCTTCGAGTTGGGCGACCCGCGCTCTCAACCGTTCTAGCTCGGATTGCACGGATCGATCGGCGATCGCATCTACGGAGATCTCGTGGGACTCGGACATCAGCTCGAACCTATAGAAAAAATGGGATATTTATTAATTTTTGTTAATAAAAATGGCTTTAAGTTAAATGCACCGATAACTTCTATTGTAGGCAGAATGCCAACTGAGCGTCTACTTGCAGCCAAATCGGGCAAAAATCCGGCGATCGGACATGAACTTTTTTAAAGTTCCCTGGCGATTCTGGGACTAAGCTACCCCCACTTGCCTAAAATGTTAGCTTAAGGTCTTTTAAAAACTTTAAGAAAGGAGAAACCAGCATGGCAAATCCGACCGATACGGGTTTGGTGCAACCGTACAACGGCGATCCCTTCACCGGGCATCTTTCCACCCCAATCAGCGATTCTGCCTTTACAAAGGCTTTTATTGGTAATTTACCGGCTTATCGCACCGGGTTGTCTCCCATCCTCCGAGGTTTGGAAGTGGGCATGGCTCACGGCTACTTTATTATCGGTCCTTGGGTCAAACTGGGTCCCTTACGCGATTCCGACTTTGCCGCCCTGGGCGGATTAATTTCCGGCTCGACTTTGCTGTTAATTGCCACCATTTGTTTGGCTGCCTACGGAATTGTTTCCTTCCAAGGATCTGCCAAAAGCGATGATTCCCTCCAAAGCTCGGAAGGCTGGAGCCAATTCACCGCAGGCTTCTTTATCGGCGGCATGGGCGGGGCATTTTTCGCCTTCTTCTTGCTGCAAAATATTACAGTTGTCGATTCGATCTTCAAGGGTTTGGTCAACTAAAAGCCTTTCGATCAAACCCTCAAAACATTGTATTTTGAACTTAGATTAAGGAGAATTTCCCATGGGCGGTGACTTCGCAGCTTCCTTTTTACCTGGAATTATGATTCCTCTGACCTGCTGGTTAATGCCAGTGGTGGTCATGGGTCTTCTATTTATCCATATCGAATCAGAAGCATAGATTCGGAAGTCTAAAGGTTTGAGTTAACCTTTAGCCTTCTGTCATAACCCCCCTGTCAAACAGTGGGGTTATTTGTTTTGTGTTTTTGGGCAACTCTAGAAAACCTCAGTACGGGATAACACAGTTTTTGGCGAAGGCGAGCTTTCTCGAGCCGGGGGAGTCCCGGTGAGATGCGATGACTGTCCTAACCGGAATGGCGACTGCGAGACTTCTGTCCCGCCAAAATCTCGATATAAAAAAAAGTCCCTGCCTTCAGGCAGGGACTTTTTGACGTTAATTACCTAACTCGCGGTAAGATCAACCGAACTTACCAGCCGTCGAGGCAATTAGGAAGGCTGCGTAGGTGAAGACATAGCCCACTGCGAAGTGAACCACACCCACCAAACGAGCTTGAACGATGGAGAGAGCCACCGGCTTGTCCTTCCAACGAACCAGGTTCGCCAGAGGAGTGCGCTCGTGCGCCCAAACCAAGGTTTCGATCAACTCTTGCCAGTAACCCCGCCAAGAGATGAGGAACATGAAGCTCAATGCCCAAACAAAGTGAGCGCCGAGGAAGATCCATGCCCAGATGGACAGATTGTTCACACCGTAGGGATTGTAACCATTGATTAACTGAGCCGAGTTCAGCCACAGATAATCGCGGAACCAACCCATCAGGTGAGTGGAAGACTCGTTAAATTGAGCCACGTTACCTTGCCAGACAGCCAGGTGTTTCCAGTGCCAGTAGAAGGTCAACCAACCCAGGGTGTTGAGCATCCAGAAGGTAGCCAGGTAAACGGAATCCCAAGCTGAGATATCGCAAGTACCGCCACGACCGGGACCGTCGCAAGGGAACGCGAAACCGAAGTCTTTTTTATCGGGCATCAGTTTGGAACCGCGAGCGTCCAACGCACCTTTGACCAAGATCAAGGTGGTGGTGTGCAGACCCAAGGCGATCGCGTGGTGAACCAAGAAGTCGCCAGGACCGATGGTCAAGAACAGAGAGTTAGCTCCGCTGTTAATAGCATCCAGCCAGCCGGGGAGCCAGACATTCCCGTGGTTCGGGAACGCAGTCGTCGCCACGCTGTCGGGATTGGAAAGCAACACGTCAAAGCCATAGAGAGCTTTACCGTGAGCCGCTTGAATCCACTGAGCGAACACGGGTTCGATCAGGATTTGCTTTTCGGGAGTTCCGAAAGCCACCACAACGTCGTTGTGGACGTACAGACCCAAGGTATGGAAGCCCAAGAATAAGGACACCCAGCTTAGGTGAGAGATAATCGCTTCTTTGTGATCCAGAACCCGAGCTAGAACGTTGTTCTTGTTGGCTTCGGGATCGTAGTCGCGGACGAGGAAGATCGCGCCGTGAGCGAACGCTCCCAGCATGATGAATCCAGCAATGTACTGGTGGTGAGTGTACAGCGCTGCCATAGTCGTGTAGTCCTTCGCGATGAAGGCATACGGAGGCATCGAGTACATATGCTGGGCAACCAAGGAAGTGACTACACCCAAGGCAGCCAAGTGCCATCCCAACTGGAAGTGCAGGGAGTTGTTATAGGTGTCGTACATCCCTTTGTGACCTTCGCCCAATTTGCCCGAAGGGGGACGGTGAGCGTCCATGATTTCCTTCATGCTGTGGCCGATACCGAAGTTGGTTCGGTACATGTGACCGGCAACGATGAAGAGAACCGCGATCGCCAAATGGTGATGCGCCATGTCCGTCAGCCACAAAGACTCGGTTTGGGGATGGAAACCACCCAAGAAGGTGAGAATCGCCGTTCCCGCGCCTTCCGAAGTCCCGAAGACGTGGCTCGCCGTATCCGGATTTTGAGCGTAAACGCCCCAGTTTCCGGTAAAGAAGGGAGCCAAACCTGCCGGGTGCGGTGCGACACTGAGGAAGTTATCCCAACCGACGTGCTGTCCCCGAGATTCGGGAATGGCGACGTGGACTAAGTGACCCGTCCAAGCGAGGGAGCTGACCCCAAACAGACCCGCCAAGTGGTGGTTCAAGCGAGATTCCGCATTTTTGAACCAAGAGAGGCTGGGACGGTATTTGGGTTGCAGGTGTAACCAACCGGCAAACAGCATCAAGGAAGCCAAAATCAAGAGGAAAATGGAACCCTGATACAGCTCGCTATTGGTCCGCATCCCGATGGTGTACCACCAGTGGTAAACCCCGGAATAGCAGATGTCTACTGGGCTAGTCGCGCCAGCTTGGGTAAACGCATCGACTGCGCCTTTCCCGAATTGGGGGTCCCAAATCGCGTGGGCGATGGGACGGACGTTCAGGGGATCTTTAATCCACTGCTCGAAATTGCCTTGCCAAGCAACGTGGAACAGATTGCCGGAAGTCCACAGGAAGATGATCGCCAGGTGACCGAAGTGAGAAGCAAAAATCTTTTGATAAAGATTTTCCTCCGTCATGCCATCGTGGCTTTCAAAATCGTGAGCGGTGGCAATCCCGTACCAGATCCGCCGCGTGGTCGGATCTTGAGCCAGGTCTTGGCTAAATTTTGGGAATTTAGTTGCCATAAGTTCTAACTAGTCCTCCTCGCTATCATCCTACTGTAATGATCCGTGCCAGGAAGAATGCCCAAGTAACGGTAATACTTCCAAGGAGGTAGTGCGCCAAGCCGACAGCACGACCTTGAGTAATGCTCAAAGCGCGAGGCTGAATAGCTGGGGCAACCTTCAGTTTGTTGTGAGCCCACACGATGGACTCGATCAGTTCTTGCCAGTAGCCGCGACCGCTGAACAGGAACATGAGGCTGAATGCGAAGATGAAGTGACCGGCTAAGAACATCAAACCGTATGCAGACAGAGCCGATCCGTAGGAGGTGATCACCTGAGACGCTTGCGCCCACAGGAAGTCGCGCAACCACCCATTGATGGTAATGGCGCTCTGAGCGAAGTTGCCATTGGTAATGTGCGAAACCGTACCATCTGGCGAAACCGTTCCCCACACATCCGATTGCATCTTCCAGCTAAAGTGGAAAATGACTACGGAGATGCAGTTGTACATCCAGAACAGACCGAGGAAAACGTGGTCCCAAGCCGAAACTTGGCAAGTACCACCGCGTCCGGGTCCGTCGCAGGGGAAGCGGAAACCTAATTCGCTCTTGTCGGGAATCAGGCGAGAGTTGCGGGCGTAGAGAACGCCCTTGAGCAGAATGAGAACGGTGACGTGAATGGTGAACGCATGAATGTGATGCACCATAAAGTCTGCCGTACCCAGTGCGATCGGCATCATGGCAACCTTACCGCCGACGGCAACGACATCGCCGCCAAAGGCAGGGCTAACGCTAGCTAAAGCATGGGGAGCCGTAGTTCCCGGTGCGGCTGCGTTGATGTGTTGTACCCATTGGGCAAACACGGGTTGTAGTTGAATTCCGGTGTCGGAGAACATATCTTGGGGACGACCGAACGCACGCATGGTGTCGTTGTGGACGTACAGACCGAAGCTGTGGAAACCCAAGAAGATGCAGACCCAGTTTAAATGGGAGATGATAGCATCCCGGTGACGGATGACCCGATCAAGCAGGTTGTTGACGTTTTTCGCCGGATCGTAATCGCGCACCATGAAGATCGCCCCGTGAGCGCCAGCACCGACAACTAGAAATCCGCCAATCCACATATGGTGTGTAAAGAGGGACAATTGAGTCGGATAGTCCGTCGCGATATAGGGGTAAGGGGGCATGGCATACATGTGGTGAGCCACAATTAGGGTCAAAGAACCCAGCAATGCTAGGTTAATTGCTAATTGAGCGTGCCACGATGTGGTCAGGATTTCGTAGAGACCCTTGTGACCCTCTCCAGTGAAAGGACCTTTGTGGGCTTCTAAGATTTCCTTCATACTGTGACCGATACCCCAGTTGGTACGGTACATATGACCGGCGATGATGAATAACACCGCGATCGCCAAGTGGTGGTGGGCGGTATCCGAGAGCCACAATCCTCCGGTTTGCGGATTTAAGCCGCCTTTGAAGGTGAGGAAATCGGAATAGACTCCCCAGTTCAAGGTGAAGAACGGCTTGATTCCTTCTGCAAAGCTGGGATACAACTCTGCCATCTTGCTCGAATCCAAAATGAATTCGTGCGGCAAAGGAATATCTTTGGGTGCGACCCCAGCATCGAGCAGTTTGTTAACCGGAAGGGAGACGTGGATCTGGTGTCCAGCCCAACCTAGGGAACCGCAACCGAGCAACACGGCTAAGTGGTGGTTCATCATGGATTCCACGTTTTGGAACCACTCGAGCTTGGGAGCTTTTTTGTGGTAGTGGAACCAGCCGGCAAACAGCATCAAGCCAGCCATCACCAATCCACCGATGGCAGTGCAGTAAAGCTGGTAGCTGTTGGTAAAGCCGGAAGCCCGCCACAGTTGGAACAGTCCAGAGGTGATCTGGATGCCGTGGAAGCCACCGCCAACATCGCCATTCAAAATTTCTTGACCCACGATCGGCCAGACAACCTGAGCGCTGGGTTTGATGCCAGTGGGGTTGCTCAGCCAAGCTTCGTAGTTGGAAAAGCGCGCGCCGTGGAAGTACGCGCCACTCAACCACACGAAGACGACGGCTAAATGACCGAAGTGAGCGCTAAAGATTTTGCGCGAGATATCCTCTAAGTCACTGGTTTGACTATCAAAATCGTGAGCGTCGGCATGAAGATCCCAAATCCAGGTTGTGGTTTTGGGCCCTTTTGACAGAGTCCGGCTGAAGTGACCGGGCTTACCCCACTTCTCAAAGGAAGTCGGCACCGGATCGGAATCCACCGAGACTTTGACTTTTGCCTCCCGCTCTGGGGGACTAATCGTCATTGAGTTTCTCCTCTCTCTGTATTTGAAATGAGGAATGAATACACCCTCGACATCGCGCTCGGATTTGAATTTTCCTCCCCGCTAACCGCTAGATTACCCGTTTGGGAAATTCCTTTTGAGTGATTTCCACGTCGTAACTTCCTAACGTTTGTTTGTTTTAGGTGGGCTTTTGCTGAGAGAGGAAATATTTCTTAGCGAATCTCAATCTCGATGGGTTGAAACTCGCCTCTCCCGAACGTCGTGCTATGAGAGCTCGTCTGTTATTATATGCCTTCACTTCCAATAATTCAATCCGGAAAATGAATCCCTAATTTTTTTGGGGAAAGCGGGTTTAGTTATAAAAGTCAAGCTAACACAGCAATATTTAACAAAATGAAAATTTTAAGTTTACAAAAGTTAAATTATACGCCGATCAAAATTTCCAATATCAGTTATATATATCTATCGTATATATAGATAGATGTCGGGACGGGCAACCCCAACGATCGGTTCGCCAATTCCCAACAGTAGAGCGAGCATTTTCCGGTATAGTGTCGTAAGCTGCCCGTAGCGGTAATCGAACGGTTAAGGAGTAAAGTTAGGCGTGGTGAAGATCGAACGGTGGTGGAGCATCCTCAAACCTTTGCTGGCATGGCAATTGACCGTTGCTTTGGTGTTGGGAACGGTGGGATGTCGCGATCGCGTGGTGGCTTCTGAGGGGGACGGTTCTGGGTCAACCCCAGCAGCTCCACCCGAAGTGGTGATTTCCGAAGTCTCTCCCCCCGAACCCCTTCAGGAATTGCGCCAAGCGTTAGAAGTTTATCACCCGCAAGTGACGATCGCCTCTCCCCAAACCGACGAGATTCTCGAAGACGAGACGATCGCCGTCCGGCTTCAGGTTCGCGACTTGCCCGTCTTTCAAAATGAGACGTTCGGTTTGGGACCTCATCTAGAAGTCATTCTTGACAATCGCCCGTCGATCCCGGTGTACGATCCCGACGAACCCCTAATCTTCTCGGAACTATCTCCCGGAACCCATACGTTGCGGGTGTTTGCGGTTCGTCCCTGGGGTGAGAGCTTTAAAAATGAGGGAGCTTACGCCCAAACCACCTTTCATTTATATACGAAAACCGACGATAACGCACCCGAGTCCGACGTGCCGTTGCTGACCTACAATCAACCCCAGGGGAACTACGGTGCCGAGCCGATTTTACTCGATTTTTACCTGACCGATGCTCCGTTGCACCTGATTGCTCAGGAGTCGGAAGAGGACAATATCGTCGATTGGCGGATTCGCTGTACCATCGATGGGAAAAGCTTCGTTATCGATCGCTGGCAGCCGATTTACTTAACCGGATTCCGACCGGGCAAAAACTGGGTGAAACTGGAATTCCTCGACGAACTGGGGAACCCAGTGAAAAATGTCTTTAATAATACAGTGCGGGTCATTACCTACGAACCCGGTGGCGACGATCCCCTCTCTCAACTGATCCGGGGAGATCTCTCGGTTGAGGAAGTGCGGGGAATTGTCGATCCCAATTACGTCTACGAACCGGAAACCGAAGAACCGATTTCCGCACCCGTTCCGGAAATTCCCGCCGAACCGGAAACCTTACCGGAAATTCCCACAGAATCGGAAACTTTACCGGAAATTCCTACAGAACCGGAAACGCTACCGGAAGTCTTGGAGGAATCCGAAGTTCCCGCCGAACCGGAAACGCTACCGGAAATTCCCGAGGAAGTGGAAACGCTACCGGAAATTCCTGCCGAACCGGGAACCCTACCGGAAATCCTAGAGGAACCCACTTCGATCCTGGACGATAGTTCGGACGATATGCAAATTCCCGAAGAAGTCCTCGAACCGACTGTCGAACCCGAAATCGCACCAGAACCTTCTGAGGAAGATGGATCGCCGGCAGCTGAAATGGAAATCGAAACCGAATCCGACGAACCTTCTCTAGATCTTGTCGTTCCGGAGGATAGCGAATCAGTGTTGGAGATAACTCCTGGGGATGGGGAAGAACTGCTGTTAGAAGAGGAAGTGCCGATCGAATCTTCCCAGGAGTTAGAAACGATCGATTCCGAGAAGGTGAATTCAGAAGAAATTCTACCTGAAACTGAAGTTGAGGAAGTTCCAGAGGCGATCGATCTCGAATCCGAAGTCGATTCTCCTGTGGAAGAAACCGTTGATTCTGAAGATTCTGCTGGCGAACTCTTAGAGGAAATCAAAACTGGAGATATCGAATTGACTTTAGAAGAAGAGGAAATGGCAACCGAAGCAGAACCCGAAATGGAAAAGGTCGATCTCGGTAGCTGATGCCTAATGCGATCGCCTTAACGTACTCGAATTTATGAGAATTACGATAAAACGGTCGGTCATTCTGGCTGTGGCGATCGCTCTTTTCCCATCTCCAGTTCTTGCCAATTCCCTAACGCCCGTAATTGAGGCAGCATTTGTCCATCTTTTAGTGGGAAATTTCTTACTCGGTGCGGTGGAAGGATTTCTGCTATCGAAATGGTTCGGCACGCCGCGTGGCAACTCTCAAGCGATTCTCGTTGTTGCCAACTACGCATCTGCTTTGTTGGGACACATCTTGTTAGCCAATCGCCTCTCAACGATGCCACAGGTGACGCTTGAGAATGTGTTGGTGTGGTTGTGGATTTTTGTAGCTATTGCGTTCGTGCTGACGTTACTCATCGAGTATCCGTTCTTCTGGCTTCTCCTGCGGAAACAAGAGAAAGCATTCCGAAAATCGTTAAAAGCCACGATCGTCATTCACTGTATCAGTTACCTGCTGTTATTTGGTTGGTACGCGACGAGTAGCGTGACCAGTATGGCGAACCAATTGGATGTGGTTCCCGTCGTCCAGCTACAACCTAATGAGGAATACCTTCTTTATTTCATCTCGTCTGACGGCAAACAGGTGGTGCGATCGGATCTCGAAGGCAAACAGCAAGAGATTGTCAAAGAACTGAGGAAGATCGAAAAAAATCCTGCACTTTTTATGTGTAAAAATCAAGAAGGACAGATCGATTTGGTTGCCAAAGAAGGAATGCTAAAAGAGATTGTTTTATCTGATTTTACTCATTCTCTCCCCACTCTCAAGTATGCCAATTCAGGCTTTAATTCACCGTTAATGGATTCAAAGAACCCGTGTTATTCCAATATGTCTGGTATGGTTCCCAAACTCACTGAGAATACGAATTGGGACTACCAGACTGTGTTTTGGGCAACTAGAGGCATTATGGGGGATAACAAGGCAAACCTGTCAAGTTTTAACTTTGGCTTAGAAACACCGTTTGCCTGGTGGTACGTCCGTCATGCCACTCACCTCGAAGGAGATTATGCGGTCTTCCAACTGGGTGAAGATGGAGTCTATATTTTGCAACCTCAAGAGAAAAAAATAGCGTTGATTACTCGAGGGCGATCGCCTGTTGTTATCAAACCCAAACGTTAGAAATACAATCGATACTCTGATTTATGATTGTCCGTGTTTTCTTTCATCACGGGATTTCCTCAACTTATCTTGCCAATTCAGGAATTCCATTTTTTACCCAAAGTATCACATATCAATTTTACCTGCTGATTCCAATTCTAGTCATAGAAGCTTATATTCATAGGAAAATTCTCAAACTTGGCATTGGGCGATCGCTTTCTATTGCTTTGAGTACCAACATCTTCTCAACGCTGTTGGGAGGCACATTCTTTGTCTTGCTGTCAAGTTCCTATTGTTGCCTGTCCTACTCTTTCCCTTTACTGCCGCTTGAGTTGATGGTAACCTTAGTTCCCATGTTTTTGATGTCGGTACTTCTAGAAGCGGCTTTGGGACATTTGGCACTAAAACAGGTCGATCGATCCCAAATTCTTCCCTCATTTGTGCGGGCTAATATTTTTTCTTATATTATGCTAGAAACCTTAGCGATCGCCCAACTGATTAAAGGATACATCGAAGGTCGCGGCTAACCCATGCTGCCTACCCTGACGGTTGTGTTTTAACCAAGAACAATAACCATAACTTACCGTTGTTCGCTGCGATACCGCAAAGATTCGGCAACAAAGGCTAAAATCCCAGAAACGGTGATGAGAATGACGCTGAGGGCGTTAATATCCGGTTTAACCGCCGTCCGGATGCGGCTGAAGATTTCCATCGGTAACGTAGTTGCCCCCGCACCTGCCGTAAAACTGGAAATTAACAGATCGTCCATACTGAGGACGAAAGCAATCAAGCAACCCGAGACAATTCCGGGCATGAGTTGGGGTAGCAACACTTGGAGAAAGGCTTGCACGGGAGTTGCTCCCAAATCCAGTGCCGCTTCCTCTAAATGTTTGTCGAGGTCTGCTAAGCGGGTAGATACGGCGATCGCGATATACGCCAAACAAAATACAATATGAGCGGCGACAATCGTCCACAAACTCAACCCAATCCCCACTGCCGCCAGGAAAACCAGGGTGGCAACGGCGATGGCGATATCCGGTACGATCAACGGTAGATAGGCGATGCCTTGATACAGCTTTTTCCCGAAAAATTGGTAGCGTGCCAATCCCACTGCCATCAGCGTTCCCAAAATCGCCGACACCCCGACAGCACATAACGCCACCGTTACGCTATTTCTCAACGCCGTGAGGATGCGCGGATCTCCAAATAGTTTCCGATACCACTCGAGCGTAAAACCTTCCCATCCCGCACTGTATGCCGATTCGTTGAAACTGTAAACCATCAGAATCAGAATCGGCAAATACATGAAGACGAACATAGCACCCGCAAATAGCGTTTGCCACGAGAGAGAAAAGCGAGATTCGTTCGACATATCTGGGATCGATTCCTCATCGGGGGATTGAGTTTTAGGGTCTAACGGTTTGGCAGATTCAGTCATGCAATTGAAGGAGTTGCAGGAGTTTGGGAGAGGAAGGCAGAAGGGGGAGCAGGAGTTTGGGAGAGGAAATGAGGAGGTGAGGGAAAAGAGAGCGGGGGGAGAAAACAGTGACCCATGACCCATGACCAACCTCAAATCCCAAATTCAAGGCTGGGTATCGCGATCGCCGTATTTGAGCAATAGGGCGATCGACACGCTCACGACTAAAATCAGGATGGTACTCAGTGCCGAACCGAAGCCCCAATTGGGCGATTGTCCTAAAAATTGGTTGTAAATCAACCGGGCGACGGTTCCGCTGGAGGTTCCCCCCAACAGTTCCGGATCGACGAAATCGCCCAAGCTAGAAATAAACACCAGCAGTGACCCAGCGGCAATTCCCGGAGCGGTTTGCGGCACGGTAATTTTCCAGAAGGTTTCCAGCGGCGTTGCCCCTAAATCGGCGGAGGCTTCCAGTAATTGGCGATCGAGCTTTTCTAGGGAAGAATATAAAATCAAGACCATATACGGCAAAAAGTCGTAACTCATGCCGATGAGGACGGCACTGGGTCGGTCGATCAGTTCCAACCCCGGCAGTCCGATGCTTCCCAACACCGTATTGAGAACTCCCGTCGGTCGCAAAATCGTCACCCAAGCATAGGCTCGCAGCAGGGAGGACGTCCACAAGGGGAGAACGAAACCCATCAGGAGTAAATTCCGCCATCGCGACGGGGCGAGAATGGCAATCCAGTAGGCGACAGGAAAGCCCAACAGCAAACAGAGGGCAGTCGTTCCCAGGGCAAAAAACAGCGATCGAAAGATAACCTTGATATACAGCGGATCGAACGCCAGGAGATAGTTATCGAGTCCCGAGGGAATCACTTTCATTCCCGGTACGATGTCGGGCACCAGGCTGATCTCGAAAATCACCAAAGTGGGCAGCACTAGCAGCACCACCAGCCACAGTCCCGCCGGACCGAGCAAGGCAACCGGACCGAGCCACTGCTGACCGAGGGGGGTTTTTCCGCTATCGGGTGGAGAGTTGGGAGAGAGGGGAGGTTTGGTCGATACAGACACGGGGTTGTGGGTTTGAGGTTGGGATAAACGGCAGGAACTCGAGAAAGCGGATTTTATCCGCTCGTCAGTCGCGTCCAATAGCGATCGTAAATGGAGGTGACATTTTCTCCGAGTGGAATTAAGCTTTCCGAGTTTTGGAGTGCCGGGTTCGGCGGAAACAATGTCACGTTATTTTGCACCTCTGAAGGCAGTAACTCGAAGGCAGCTTCGTTGGGAGTGGCAAAACTCAAACGCTGGCAAATTTCGGCAGCCACTTCCGGTTGCAGCATAAAGTTAATCCAAGCGTACGCCGCATCGGGATTGGGGGCAGAAGCCGGGATGACTAAGGTATCCATCCATAACGACGAACCGCTTTTGGGGAGAACGTAGCGCAAGTCCTCATTTTCCGGAATCACTTCGTTGGCGTCGGAGGAATAGCACATGGCCACGGTCAAGTCCCCAGTGATAATGCGCGATCGCCACGCATCGGAGTCGAAGGAAGCGATGGCGGGTTTGAGTTCCAGCAGTTTTTCGTAAGCCCGCTCGATCGCTTTGGGATCTTTAGTATTATAAGAATATCCCAGCATCCGCAGTACCGCACCAATGGTTTCTCGGGGGTCGTTGAGCAGGGTCATCCGCTTGTAGAGTGCTTCTTGGTTCTCCCATAGGTAGTCCCAATCTTTGGGGGGCGGATCTAAGACTTTGGAGTTGTAAATCAGTCCTGTGGTTCCCCAACTGAGGGGGACGCTGTAGCGATCTCCGGGATCGTATTCTGGATTTTGGAAGCGATCGTACAATCGATCGAGTCCGACTATTTTGCTACGATCGAGTTCGGTCAGCAAGTTACGATCTCGCATCTTGATCACCATGTAATCCGACGGGTAAATGATGCTGTAGGCTCCCCCCGCCCCGGCCTGCAATTTGGCGAGCATTTCTTCGTTAGAGCTAAAGACATCGGCGATCGCCCGAATCCCGGTTTCTGCGGTAAATCGATCCAACAGGTCGCGATCGGTATACCCCGCCCAGGTATAAATGTACAGCACGTCGGCTGCCGTTTTCACCGTCGTCCGCACGTCGGCCAGCGTCCAACCGCAACCGGACAGCGCTAAGCCAGACAGCACGGCAGCCGTTCCCTGCAAAAAGCGACGGCGACTCAAATTGGGGCGATCGAAGTGTAACTGAGTTGGTGGCACGAGATATTTTAAGTAATAAGTAATAAGTAATAAGTAAGAGTTTGGGGTTGGTCATTTGTCCCTCGTCATTTGGACATCTCGATTTTTGACGGCCCAAACGTCGAGGATTCGTTCGGGTTGGGTTCAGAATTTGAATGTTTCGAGGTTCCTATTTGTCATTCGTCATTTGGGAGTTGCGAGTTGCTAGTCGCATTTACTACCATCTGCCATCTGCCATCCAATCTCTAATATCTGTTTTCTCCCCTTGCTCGAGAAAGCTTCCCCCGATCGAGACCGATCTTTAATTCTGAACTCCTGTAACTCCTGTAACTCCCGAACTCCTTCTTCTCATACTTTCAAGACCGTAGCATCTTTGGGTTGCCAACAGACGTAAACGGGGGTGTCGCCGTCGGGCAGACTGCCGAAACCGCTGGGTTGGCGGACGGTGAGGCGCTCTCCCGAGATCAATTCGACCTGACAGTGAATGTGCGTTCCCAAATACATAACGTGTTTCAAGCGTCCTTCAAAGCAATTGGGCGTCCCGTCGATGGGAGCGGCAACTAAGTTGATTTTTTCCGGGCGGATGCTGACCACCACTGGGTCTTGAACGATACCGTCAAAGTCGGCTGTGGGTTCGATGGCGAGGGCGAGGTGAGTGGGAGTGCGGACGGTGGTGTGAGATCGATCGATCGACTCTAGGTGTCCGTTAAAGAGATTGGTATCCCCAATAAAGTCGGCAACGAAGGGGGTGGCGGGGCGTTCGTAGATGCGATCGGGGGAGTCGATCTGTTCGATTTTACCGTCTTTCATCACGGCGATGCGATCGGACAAACTTAGCGCCTCTTCTTGGTCGTGGGTCACCATCACAAACGTCAGCCCCAACTCCCGATGCAAGTTTGACAACTCCACTTGCATTTCCTTGCGCAGCTTTAAATCTAACGCCCCCAAGGGTTCGTCGAGAAGCAAGACTGCCGGACGGTTGACAAGCGCTCGCGCCAAGGCAATCCGCTGCCGCTGTCCTCCCGACAGTTGCGCGGGATATCGACTGGCAAAGGACTCCATTTTCACCAAGCGCAAAGCATCGTCTACCCGTTCCTGGATTTCCGCTTTCCCCAGACGCCTAATTCGCAGACCAAAGGCGATGTTATCCCACACTTTCATGTGGTTGAATAAGGCGTAGCTTTGAAATACCGTATTCACCGGACGCTGGTAAGGCGGAACCCGATTCATCGATTCCCCGCGAATCAGGATCTCTCCGGCAGAGGGCAACTCGAACCCGGCAATCATTCGCAGCGTTGTGGTTTTGCCGCAACCCGACGGACCGAGAATGCTGAAAAACTCGCCCCGTCCGATTTCAAATTCAACGCCTCGGACGGCAGTTTCGCCGTTATAGACCTTAAAGACTTTGCGGAGTTCGACGTCGAATTGCGTGCCGGTTCCCGCTAAATCTGAGTTGTGGCTTGCTGTCTGAAGCATGATGGCGGTTCCTAAACGGTAATACCCCTTATAAGACGAACGATCGCGCTCGGATCGACGAGCCCGAAGCTGGGACGGACGGATCGCTTCCGGCGATTGAAGTCCTCGCACGCGGCGCAGACCTGGTTTTATTCTATCCGTTCGATCGAAACTTTGGGATTTTTCGCTTGATCGGGGGCAGGCAAACGGCGTTTCCTCCTAGGGGTCATGGCTTGACTCGATGAGTGGGGGTGCGACCGGAAAACTTGACAGTTTCCCTTGGCGATCGAGACAAATCTCTGGTATCATAGTCAAGCTAAGATTGCCTTTGGGGGCATAGCCAAGTGGTAAGGCAGGAGACTGCAAATCTCCGATTCCCCGGTTCAAATCCGGGTGCCCCCTTCTCAAAATCAAATCGGACAACTCGCAACCCCAACTTTTAAGAGCCTTTGGGGAAAAATTCCCCGATCCCACCCATTCTGGAATTTTTGGGGTCACGGGGAGCGCTGCGTTTGCTAAAATTTGTAAAAAATTTACCAGATTTTAACCCGAGCTTGGGGTTTTAATTAACCTTGTCGTCTTGTGTGTAATTTTCCCTTTCCCGTCTGTGTGCGCTCGCGCAGCGACTCCTCTGGAGTATCGCCCTTAAAATCCCCAGATCCCAAGCACGCTTATTAACTTTCCCAGACGGTTAACAGCATACAGAATCGAGGAAGAGAAGGAGCGGCTTGTTAGTGGTTGATATTCTTTGGCTCTTGGTCTGCTCGGGTTTGGCTTTTTTGATGCAGCCCGGATTCATGTGCTTAGAGTCGGGACTCACGCGCTCTAAGAATAGCATCAACGTCGCGGTCAAGAACTTCGCCGACTTTGGCATTTCGGCGTCCTTGTTCTGGGCGTTCGGCTATGCGGTGATGTTTGGCGCATCTCGATCGGGATGGATCGGCAGCAGCCACTTCGCGATCGCCATCGACGGAGACGCCCACCTGGCAGCATTTTTCCTCTTCCAAACCATGTTCTGCGGCACGGCGACGACCATTGTTTCCGGAGCCGTTGCCGAACGGGTCAAATTTCAAGCGTACTTGTTGATCGCCTGCCTCACCTCGGGTATTATTTACCCCCTCTTCGGTCATTGGGCGTGGAACCTCGTCTCGCCGGGGGTGCGCGGGGGGTGGTTGGGACAGTTGGGATTTGTGGATTTTGCCGGGAGTACGGTCGTTCACAGTGTCGGCGGCTGGATCTCCCTGGCAACCTTGCTGATCGTCGGCTCTCGCGCGGGTCGTTTCCCTAAAGACGGCGAACCTCAAAAAATCCACGGCTCCAATTTGCAACTCTCGGTGTTGGGAACCATGATGCTGTGGATGGGATGGCTGGGGTTTAATGGGGGCTGTACGTTGGAACTTAACGATCGGGTGGCGTCGATCGTGGTGCATACCATTTTAGCAGCGGTTGCCGGGATGATGACTGCCATGACGATCGGCTGGCAGAAAAATCGGGTTCCGGAAGTCGAACTGTTACTCAACGGATCGCTGGCAGGTTTGGTGGCGATTACCGCCTCCTGTAATTACGTCAACACCCCTTCGGCAATTGTCATCGGTGCCATCGGCGGCGCGGTGATGGTGGCGATGAAAGCCCTCCTAGAACGGTTCCAAATCGACGATGCCGTGGATGCAGTTCCCGTACATTTAGGAGGCGGAATTTGGGGAACCGTTGCCCTGGCGATCTTCGCACCGCCGGAAACTCTGGGGACGGGGTTGAGTGCGACGAGTCAACTGGCGGTTCAGCTTTTGGGCATCGGCGTCTGCGGTGCTTGGGCGTTTGGCTTGAGCTATCCGGTACTATGGCTCCTGAATCGCCTCTGCCCCCTGCGCGTCTCTCCCGAAGAAGAACAGATCGGTTTGAATATTTCCGAACACCAAGCCAAGACCGAAATCTACGATCTGTTTAAAGTCATGGACTTCCAAGCGCAAACCCAAGATTTAGGGGTGCGCGTTCCCGTGGAACCCTTTACCGAAGTCGGTCAAATTGCCAAGCGCTACAATCAAGTGATGGACGCCCTCGAAGAAGCCGTTGCTCGCACTCAGGCGATCGTCACGACGGCAACCGATGCCATCATCACCTTCACCCAACCCCATTTAAAAATTCTCACGGCAAATCCCAGTTCCGAGTTGGTGTTCGGCTATGCCAGCAGCGATTTGGTGGGGATGTTTGTCGATAACCTCTTCGAGTTGTCCGACTGGGACTTGCGCGACGATGCCACTCTTTTGCAAGTGCTGTTACGAGAAAAACGTCACGAGATGCTGGGGAGACGGGCGGACGGGTCTATTTTTCCCCTGGAAGCCACGGTGACGCAAGCCCAAGCGGGCGATCGCGTTTTTTATACCGGAACCTTTCGCGATATCTCCAAACGCAAGCAATCGGAAGCCGCACTGCAACGCGCCAGCCGCGAGGTCAAAATCCTCAACCAGCGCCTGCAAGCGGAAAACAAGCGTTTGGGGGCGGAATTGGACGTGACCCGCCGCCTGCAACAAATGCTGCTCCCCAAAGAGAGCGAACTGGCTCAAATTGAGGGATTGGAAATTTCCGGATTCATGGAACCCGCTGCCGAAGTGGGTGGGGACTATTACGACGTTCTATCTGGCAATGGCAAGCTGATCGTCGGGATTGGCGATGTCACCGGACACGGTTTGGAAAGTGGGGTGCTGACGGTGATGGTACAAACGGCGGTGCGGACGCTGTTAGAAAATTGCGAAACCGATCCCCGCAAGTTTCTCAATGCCGTCAATCGCACCATTTATAACAACGTCAAGCGGATGGATTCCGATAAAAATGTCACCCTCTGTCTGTTGGACTACCAAGACGGTCAATTGCGAATTAGCGGTCAGCACGAAGAAACGATCGTCGTCCGCACGAATGGAGAAGTCGAACGCATCGATACCCTGGATTTGGGATTTCCCATCGGCATCGAGTTAGAGATTTCTGAGTTTGTGAATCAAGCGACGGTGCAGCTATTTCCCCAAGATGTTGTTGTCATTTATACCGATGGAATTACCGAAGCGGAAAATGCCGATCGCCAACTTTATAGCATCGAACGATTGTGCGAGATCGTCCGCAAAAATCGCCAACACAGTGCCGATCGCATTCGCGAAGCCGTGGTGGAAGACGTGCGCGCCTATATCGGCGATCGCCAAGCTTACGACGATATTACCTTAGTCGTTATGAAACAAAAATAGCGTCGGTTTCGTTAAAGTGTTATCCTTTGACTGTTACGCACTGGCACGTTGGGAATCCTCGGGCTATTGGCTGAGTCTCAAGGAATTGCGATCGCCCAATCTTCGATTGAAATTGAGTCTCGAGTCCGATCGTCGATCGGACTAGTTCGGACGATTTTCGGGGTTTATACGGATGACATGAAAGATTGCCAACCGACTCCGTACATTTACGGACTCGAGCGACAAAATGAGAGAGTTCGCGATCAAGTCCGCTAGAAGATTGACAAGCCTCGCCGGTTAGATGTTGAATGTTGAGGTTCGATGGAGAAATCTCCCCTCGAAACGAGTCCGGAACGTCTGTCGCCCCCCTTGTCCCCATCTCAACGGAATCCCGATGAGCTTCAAGCGCGGGTTGACTCCGAGATCGCCAGTTCGGTCATCTCATCCCTACCGCTAACTGGGCAAACATGAGCGAATATGACTCAAATTTTTGGCGACTTTAATGAAGGGCTACCCATTAGCCAAGAATTCCTCATGATTGGATTTTCGCCTAGCTCTATCCCCTTAAAGCAGCGCTGGCGAAATAATGGTTTATCTGCCGATTTTATGGCAGACTACCTCATGACCTTTGTCCTCAGCGACGACAGTACGGTCTCGAAATACCAGCAATCCGAAATCAAAAGTGCCATTAGCTACATTGCCAATGAGTTATTAGAGAATGCGATGAAGTTCAATGACGAAAAGGTGCAGCATCCCATTAGTATTCGCCTGCAACTCTATGCCAATTCTCTTTTGTTTATGACCACCAACACCATCCCGCCCGATCGAGTCCCTGAGTTTCAGCACTTTTTGCAAGAATTGACCGCATCCGATCCTACGGAAATGTACATTCGGCAAATCGAAAAGAATGCGGAAGATGAAGATAGCACCGCTTCGGGGTTGGGCTTTTTGACCATGATGAGCGATTATTTAGCGAAATTGGGTTGGAAATTCGAGACGGTGCAGAAAGATCCGGAGGCGATCGCCGTAACGACAATGGTACAACTTCCCGTCAAGCTCAATCTTATCTGTTAAAAGTCTATTAAAAGATGGGATGCGCGACCTTGATTCCGATACACTCCCGATACGCTCGAATGTAGCCTCGGCTACCCCTCCGTCGATCTACCCTGCCTCACCAATCAAGACCGATCGCTCAAGATGGACACGAAAACAACCGCCATGGAAATCAAAACCGATGAATACCGGATTGGGTACGATCCAGAATCCTCAATGGTAAGCTGCCAAGGATCGCTGCGATTGGGTGGGGACGAGTATAAATCCATTACCGAGTGGCTCGAACAGATTGCCGATGCCAACCCCGCTAAAATTGTTCTCAACCTCAGACAATTAGAATTTCTCAACAGTTCCGGCATCAGCATGCTGTCGAAATTCGTGATTAAAGTCCGCCACAAAAAAAATATCGAGATGGTGGTTCAAGGCTCCAATGAAATTCCCTGGCAGGGCAAATCTTTGAAAAACTTGCAGCGACTGATGCCGTCTCTGAGTTTGGAATGGTATTAGGGGGAGGAGTTTGGGGTTTGGGGTTGGGGGTTCGTACCAATTTTTTGCCTTCAATCCCAGAGGTCTATTACCTATTGCGCAAGTCGTCGAGGAAGCGGGTAATGGTGGCAGCATCGCCGGCATCCGGCTGTAAGGTTAAATACCGGGTTAAGTCTTTCTCCGCCTCGCGCAACCGTCCGAGGTAGGAGTAGAGCAGACCTCGATCGCGCAAATCTAGTGGGGAGTCGGGAAATAGCAGTAAAATGCGATCGATCGCCGCTAACGCTCTGGGCAAATCTTGCTGTTGCAGGTAAATCCCCTTGAGATTGCCCAGCATCCGCGCCAAAAACGGACGGGAACCGATCGGTTGCAGAAACTCGGGACGCCATTCCACCTGCCGACCGTAAATCTGGTTGAGGCGTTGGTGGCAGTCTTCGGGAAACAAGACTTCTCCACGAGAGAACGCATCGATATAAATTCCCGCTTCGGGAAAATCCGGACGTAGCAAGAAATGACCCGGCATCCCGATCCCCACCAGGGGAAACTCAATCCGTTTGGCAAGTTCCAGATAGACTAACGCTAAGGTTATAGGAATCCCCGTTCGCCGTTCGAGAACGTCGTTGAAAAAGCTATTTCGAGGGTCGTAATACTCGCGTTGGTTGCCGCAAAATCCCAAGTCGTCGTAGAGGTAGCGGTTCGTTGCCCGGACGATTTTGAGGGGATAGGGTTCGGCAGGCAGTCGTTCTCGCAACTCCTGAGCCATGGAATCTAGGGCATTGAGGTATTCTTCAATCTCCAGTTCCGGGTACTCTTCCTGGGCGATATACAGGGCTGCCACCGCCAGATCGATACGATCGTCCGGTTGGGAAATTTCTTGGAAAAAACGCTGTCGGGCTAAGGGGAGGGACATGAGAAGCCAACGGGTTTATCTACTGGTTTATCTCGCCAACAGGGGATACAATACCGCAATGGAGTGCCAAATGGTAGAAGAGATCGAATTCGGTTGCTATCTTGGGAACAATTCCGTCAGACGTTATGCGGCGGATAAAATAGAATCGCAATGGAAACATCAATATTTAATTTATACGAGAGGCTGTAGAGTCCGAACATATGGAGATCTAACGATCGATCGGCGTTGGCTTGAGAACCCCCCGTTCGTCGCGACGCAGGGGATGGGGCTGCTGGGGTAAGGGCGCACCGGGTGCGTCGAGAACGGACACCCCATACGCCCAATCCGGCGGGCAAATGGCAATATATCGCGCGTAGCCGCCCGTTCCGCCTTCGGGTTTGGCAAAACCGATCGCCACTAACGCCCCCGCTTCCGGGACTTTATCCAAATTGGCAACCCCTTCGGCTTGGGTGTAGTGGTTGTGCAGCAACCAAGCTTCGCCTTCTAAGTTGGGGGTAGTGTCGGTATCGAGGGGTTCGTGTCCGTGAAAGAGGATGCGACGCTGTAGGTGGAGGAATTGTAAGGCTTCCAAGGATACGCTGGGAAAGGGCTTTTGGTTGAAGCGATCGCCCCGATCCCACTTCTGATACCAGTCCGTCCGAAACATCACCACCGCTCCTTCGGGAATTTTACCGTATTTGGCTTCCCAAGCTTCAAGATCGGCAACGATCGCGCGATCGCTCACATCAATCACAACCAGGGGACGAATGGCATAATTGGGTGGTAAATCGCTAATGGTCGCACCGTATTCGTCCCAATGGGCGGGGATCGAGTTGGGTTCCGTATTGGTCGGTGGGCAGTTCGTAAGCGGTGGCAACGAAGCCATGTCGATCGTAGGTGTATTCTTCCCCCACCTTGATATAGTCGGGAATATCCGCTCCGGCAGACGCAGGATGAAACTCGGCATGACCGAAGCCTTGCCAAACGGGAATCGTGGGGCTAAACGCATGGGTCAAATCGACGTATTTGGCAGATTTGAGGGTGGTTTCGTACATCTGCCACAGGTCTGGACTTTCGGCTTTGACGGGATGGAAGGTTGCTAATAGGAAGAGGGCGATCGTTGCGATGCCTGCAAACCGCGTGAGAAATCGTCGAATTGGAGATGCCATGTTAGCCTCGAAGAATTTTTACCGGATTTATAGCACGATCGCTGCCACCCGAAATCTCGCACCAGTTGTCACAACCCACCTGGGGTTTAAACCCCAGGCTAATCGCAAAAGTCTTCTGAAGAAGACTAGCCCAGAAATTCAGTCCATTTTAATGGAGTTCGGCTATGAGCCGGGAACTTAAGTTCCTGGCGGTATTTGACACTAGCGTAAGATTGCACAATTTTACGTTTAGATCCAAGCGAGGAAACTATAATTTTCCAGGTGAGAACAACTCACTAGAAATTACTATATAATAAAAAAATATGTCTTCATGCGAGTTTCATGGCAACCTTAGAATCTCAAGATCTCAGTATCGGCAAACTGTTCAACGAATTCTATATCGTTCCCAGCTATCAACGAGAGTACGTTTGGAAAAAAGAACAAGTTACTGAGTTTTTTGATGATATCTATAATGAATTTACCACTTCACAAGGAGATACTCCATCGGAATATTTTATTGGCAGTATTATTGTCTGCGATCGTCCGAATGGGTTACTGGAAGTCATTGACGGTCAACAGCGCATTACAACTGCCTATCTTTTATTGTGTGCCATTCGCGACTACCTCAAATCAATCAAACCAACTGAGTCGATCGAACTCCTCAATCGCCAAATTGCTTCTACGGATATTGATGAAGAAGGTAATGATGTTTCTCGCTATCGCGTTACATTGCAATACGAAGATAGTGGGGGAGTTTTAGAAAGAATCGCCAGTTGTCAGTCAGACGCCGATATTCCATCTACAGCCTCTTCGACCAATATTCGCAATGCCTACAAAAATATTCTGAAGTCTTTGGAGTCTGAATTCGGACAGCAAGAGTCTGCAATTTCTGATATTCGTAAATTTTACACTTATTTTAACAAAAATGTAATTTTAGTTCGCGTCAAAACGGCAACTCGGGCGGACGCACTCAAAGTCTTTGCGACGATTAACAATCGAGGGGTCAGTCTAGATGATATAGATTTAGTTAAAAACTTGATGTTCATGGAAGCTTCAAAAAAAGATTATGACATTCTCAAAAAAGATTGGAAAGCGATGGTCGATCTTTTATTTAAAAATAAAGAAAAACCGATGCGATTTATTCGATATTTTATTTTGTCTCAGTATGAAACTTACGGTCAATTAAAAGGAGATATATACGCTTGGTTTTTTAAAGAAGAAAATGAGAAGTTTTATAAAAAGAATCCAACTTTATTTGTCAGCAATCTCCTGGACTCCTCTCAAGCCTATATTAGATTTTTGTCCGGTCAAAGCAAAGATAAGTCTTTCAATCGCTATTTAGCAAACCTCCGGTATGTTAGCCCTACGGCTCGAATGCCATTCATGCTACTAATTGCAGGACAAAAATTGCCAAAAAATTTATTTTTAGATTTATCTCAGCAAGTAGAAAATATCTTCTTTGCTTATTTGTTAGTTCGAGAGTCAACTGGAAAGTTTGAGCCGAGATTTGCCCAGTGGTGTCTGATGATTCGCAACATCAAAAACGATCGAGATTTTAAAAACTTTGTTGAAAACGATCTCGGAGAAGCAAAAAGACAGGTGAGCAATCGCTTTAAACTAGCCTTTGCTAACATGGAAGAATCTTCCGTGCAAAAAACGTTGCTTCGGTACATTTTATCAAAATTTGCACAATATATCGATGAGCTTGCATTTGGATCTACTCCTGCTACAATCGATCTTAAAAGTTATATTAACAAGAAAGTCGAAATCGAGCATATTCTTCCTCAGAAGTATACGTCCGAAATTGAAGCTGCATTTGATAAGCCCAAAGAAATTTCAAAATATATAAAACGTTTGGGCAATCTCACTTTGGTAGAAAAAGCGATTAATACATCAGTTGGTAATAAACCGTTTGACGAAAAAAAGAAAGTTTATCCCCAATCAAAACTTTTACTAACCCGATCGATTGCTGAACGGGTGCAAGTCGGGCAAAATACAGCGATCGATCGGGCAGTCAAAGATCTAGAAACATTTGAAACATGGACATCCGAATCGATCGAACGCCGTCAAAAATTTTTAACTCAGTTAGCACACAAAGTTTGG
>DVED01000013.1 GCA_015295945.1 Oscillatoriales cyanobacterium M59_W2019_021
CAAGGGGCGATCGAATGGATTCGCACGGCGCAATCGGAATTCGTCCAAGACTATATCAGTACCCTAGTTCATAACCAATCGATCGCCATCGATTTTAGCTGCTACGAATCCTCCGAATACAACGATCGCCTCAATCGCGCCCGAGATGGCGCTAGCAGCCGATCGCTCGCTTTGCTGGAAAATAGCGGCAACTTGCTACAAAATAGCATCACGCTGCTAACCATGGCAGCCATCCTCATTCCCTATGGGGCGTGGTTGCCGTTGATTCTCTTCGCTAGTGCTTTACCCGCGTTTTATATCGTCCTCCACCTCAACAAACGCCAGCACGCTTGGTGGCAAAAAACCACGATTGATCGGCGGCGGTTGCAATACTACGAAATGTTGCTGACTGCCAGTTGGGTGGCTGCCGAATTGCGGGTTTTCAACCTCGGATCGTATTTTCGATCGGCATATCAAATGCTGCGCTATCGCCTCCGCAGCGAGCAACTCGAACTCGCCCGAGACCAAAGCCTCGGTCGGTTGGGTGCGGGCATCGTTTCCCTCCTCATTTCTGGCTTAGGCTTGGCGTGGATGGGACGGCAAATTCTCCTCGGTGCATTAACTTTGGGCGATTTAGCCCTGTTCTACCAAGCCTTCAATCGGGGTCAAACCCTGATGCGGTCTCTGTTGGGGAATTTAGCCCAAATTTATAAAAATAGCCTGTTTATCGGCAACCTCTTCGAGTTTCTGCACCTCGAACCCCAAATCGTCGATCCCCCTCAACCTCTTTCCCTTCCCCCATCCTTGCAACAAGGCATTCGCTTCCGACAGATTACCTTTCGCTATCCCGAAAGCGATCGCCCCGTCCTGGAAAATTTTAATCTCGACATCCCCGCCGGAAAAATCGTGGCGATTGTCGGCGACAATGGCGCCGGGAAAAGTACCCTCGTCAAACTCCTCTGCCGCCTGTACGATCCCGAATCCGGCAGCATCGAACTCGACGGCATCGACCTACGCGACTTTGCCGTTGCCGACTTGCGAGGACACATTACCGTCCTCTTTCAATTTCCCATCGCCTACTACCTCACCGCTCAGGAAAACATTACCCTCAGCAACCTTGCCAACACCCCCACCCCAGACGAAATCGAAGCTGCCGCGAGATCGGCAGGCATTCACGAAACCCTGACCCGCTTGCCCCAAGGT
This sequence comes from Oscillatoriales cyanobacterium M59_W2019_021, assembly GCA_015295945.1. Classification (GTDB taxonomy): domain Bacteria; phylum Cyanobacteriota; class Cyanobacteriia; order Cyanobacteriales; family Geitlerinemataceae; genus DVED01. The sequence goes on from DVED01000013.1 coordinate 1,183, forward strand.
TACAATACACTATTAGGCAAATGGTTTGCTGGGGGAACCGAACTCAGCGGCGGTCAGTGGCAACGCCTCGCCCTCGCCCGCGCCTTCTTGCGACGCGCCCCGATTGCTATCCTCGACGAACCCACCAGTGCCATGGACCCTTGGGCAGAACGGGATTGGCTCGATCGATTCCGCGACTTTGCCCAAAACCGCACCTCCCTGGTCATCACCCACCGCTTTACCCTCGCCATGCGTGCCGATATCATCCACGTCATGCGCAAAGGTCGTATCGTCGAATCCGGCAACCATACCGAACTCCTCGCCCGAGATGGCTTTTACGCCCAATCCTGGAAATCCCAAATGCAATCGGAATTGGTCGTGGGTAATAGGTAATGGGTAATTGGTAACTAACCACTAACCACTAACCACTAACCACTAACCACTAACAACTTTATGTCTACCCAACTCCTCCATACGTTACTCAATATCGCGTTGGAACCTGTGGATTCCGATCGCATCTCGTGGCTGACGACCGAACTGAAAACTGCTACCCGTAGAGATTGGCAGCGATGTTTTGCAGAAATGCAGCGCCATCGTTTACTGCCGCTGGTTGCCCATACCTTCCTCACCCGCAATCTCACCGATCTCGTTCCCCAACCCTATTGCGATCGGATGATGGCAGCACACAGCCAAACGAACACCGAAAATACCATACGCTTGCTCACCCTCGAAGCCATTTTGCGCAAAATGGCGCAACGCCATCTCCACCCCATCCTGTGGAAAGGTATTGTCCTCGCCGATAGCTTCTACCCCCATCCGGGCACCCGACCGATGGGAGATATCGATTTTGCCATCCCCTCGGAGGAACTTGCCGCTGCCACCGAAGTCTTTGAGTCCCTCGGTTTAAAACAGATACACGATGCCACGACGGAAGATGCCGTCTATTTTGGGAACGCCTTCGGTGTGGTGTGCGACGTTCACCATCGAGTTCGTTTATTTGAAGGCAAAGAATCCCTCGATTTAACCACCGAGTTGAAACCCCAACATACCAACGCAGAGGTTTTCCCCGTGTTAGGACCCAATGCCATGGTCGCTCACTTAGTCTTCCATATGAACGGACACTACGACGAAACCGGTCCGGTTCTGTTGTGGATTCTGGATTTAGCGTTCGTTTTGCGCAAGTGGGGCGAACTGATCCAGCCCGAAATCCTCCAGAAACTGCTTCCTTCTGCCGAGCATTTCGAGTCTCTACTGCGGATCGTCCGCTTTTTAGAAGAAGCCTTTAACGAGTCGTTTCCGCAGTGGTTGTCTGCCGAAGCCAAACGAGTGCAGCCCCTCACCCTAGCCGAAATTCTCAAACAGCGTCACTGGGCAATTTGGAAACTCGATCGCCCGCGAGGATGGATTAAATTCATGGCTTACAAATTAGGAATTCTACCCAAAATCGAGCAAATCCTAAAAAAATCTATCCCCGCCGCTTCTGTTTCCAGCGCGAGCTGAGGAAACGGTTCGTCCATGTAGCTGTCGCCAGGACTCTGAGGATATGAATGTTCTGGCGCAGGCTATCCATACAAAACCGGTATTTGAAGTCGATCGACCATCTGAGCGATCGTTTTAGATATCATAAAAAATAATTATTTTTGTTTTTTTAAGATTTTATTTAGGTTTAGAAGCGTTACATCTCGCAACTATAGCAATAAATCTTAACATCTTGAAATAACTGAAAAGTTTAAACTATCAATTGGGTAATACCAAAGTGAAACTTAAAAATTTGGCAACTGTTTCTTTTAAAAACCGTTGTTTGGTAAGCTAGCCCGTCAAGATCGATCGAGTGATCCGTATATTTACTGAGTTTTGGGTAAATTTTTCGAGCTTCGTTCTCCGCAATTGTACGGCGTTCGACAAGTTTACATATTTTTTATGGGTTTTCCCCATAAATTCATCGGAGCTTTAAACCTAATTGCTCCAAATTTCCGCATAATACCTGATGGGTGGTCTACGAAAAACAGCCATAATGAAACGTAAGGGCTTTACGATTTTGTCGTCCCCCAAATGGCATGGGGGAGAGCTAGCCATGAGACAATAAGCAGAACGCGAGGAAGCATGAAAACCAAGATTTTAGTGCTAAGTCTGTTGACCATTCCATTAGCTGGGATTAAACCTAGCTACGCTGCGAATCCCGAACACGTGCAGCGACTTCTCGATACCCGTCAATGCGTGGGTTGTGACTTGAGGGAAGCAAATTTGAGCGGCGCCGATTTAAGGGGAGCAAACCTGGGCGGCGCTGATTTGTTTCAAGCCAACTTACAAAATGCCGACCTTTCGGGGGCAAACCTGACCGATGCCCAATTAGATGCTGCCAATCTCAGTGGGGCAAATCTGCGGGAAGTGAATCTAGATTGGGCGAATCTGGAAGGTGCGAATCTGAACAGTGCCAATTTAAGTCGCGTCAACTTGGAATGGACGCATTTGGTGGCGACCGATTTAAGGGGAGCCAACTTGCAAAAAGCCCAGATCAATCATTTTGATATGGAGCGCATCAACCTCTGCGGAGCGACCATGCCGGACGGTTCGGTTTCCCAAATCGGATGTCGGTAGATTAGAAAAAATGGAATTCGGTTGAGGCTTGGGTGTGGATTTTGTACATTGACAGGTCAATTGACATGAGGAGATCGCCCGTTGCCCGCGTTGGCGATCGGAATTTGAGGATCGCTCTCGACCACCATTCGTCCGAAGAGCAGTCTCGATCGAACGCTCTCCAAACCGGAGGGCGTTCGGCTTTGTTTGGGGAACCCTCGTTCCAGAAACCCGGAAATTTGAGAAGATCCGTATAAATCTTTACTGACGCCCCTTGACATCCTGACAACATAATCAGTAAAAGACTTATACTGGCTGTTGTTGTGTCTGCAAGCAACGCCAGCCGATATCGGCCGACGGTTGGAGATCTCCGCGCGGAAAAGTCTTTTTCCTGGGTGCTGTCAAAGCCTGCGGCAACGTTCGTTCGCCCATTGGGCGAGCGATGACAGCGACACCGAGAAATCCCTTGGATAGCCGAACGTACCGATCGGCAGCACACTCAATCCGAACCTCAAACTTTAACATCGAGGATGCCTCAATCTAAACCCACAATTCTGGTCATTGGCGGAGCGGAAGATAAAGTTCATGGCAGAGAAATTCTGCATACCTTTTTTACCCGATCTGGAGCGACCGAAGCGAGAATCGCTATTATCCCTTCTGCATCCCGAGAGCCGGTGGCGATCGGGGAGCGATATCGCCGTATCTTTGAGGAGATGGGGGCGAAAGCCATTCAAGTCTTGGACATTCGGGAGCGATCCCAAGGGGAAGACCCGATTTGGCAAAGCTATATCGAAGGCTGTACGGGAGTCTTCATGACCGGAGGCGATCAACTGCGGCTGTGCGCTTTACTTGCCGATACGCCGTTGATGGAAAAAATTCAGCTTCAGGTGCAGTTAGGGGAAATTACTCTAGCCGGAACCAGTGCGGGGGCAGCCGTGATGGGACATCACATGATTGCCGGCGGTGGCAGTGGCGAGTCGCCCAATCGCTCTTTGGTGGATATGACAACGGGGCTGGGTTTTATTCCCCAAATCATCGTAGACCAACACTTCAACAATCGCAATCGAGTCGCTCGCCTGATGAGCGCCATTGCCTCTCATCCCGATCGCATCGGCATCGGCATCGACGAGGATACCTGTGCGATGTTCGAGGCGAATACGACCTTCCAAGTGATCGGCAAGGGAACAGTGATGGCGATCGATCCCGGAGAAATGTCTTATACCAACGAACCGCACGTAGGAGCCACCGATCCGTTAAGCTTATTCAATCTGCGGGTTCACGTTCTCACCCACGGCGATCGCTACGATCTCGAAAGAGGGGCTATCCTGCCACCCGAAGAACGAGTTGCCGTGTGACGAGCAGTTGCCGGTTCCCCTTCTCAACTCCGAATGTCCCGCTGTTCGGACGGAAAAACTGTTCGCTGGGAACAGTTTTTAATTCCCGATCGGCTCGACACTAGCATGATGACCCCAAACGTGTCCGACCCTCCGGCTCTCACTGACTTATCCCTATGAAAATCCTGAAAATCCTGACCTTACGCGGCCCCAACTATTGGAGCATTCGACGCAGTCAGTTAATCGTCGTGCGTCTGGACTTGGAAAAATTAGCCGATCGACCGTCCGATCGCATTCCCGGTTTTTATGAAGGATTGACTGAAGCCTTACCCAGTCTCGTCGAGCATTTTTGTTCGCCGGGATGCCGGGGCGGATTTCTCAGCCGAGTCCGAGAAGGGACGATGATGGGTCACATCGTCGAACACGTTGCCTTAGAACTGCAAAGCTTGGCGGGAATGCCTGTCGGGTTCGGGCGCACGCGGGAGACGGCAACGCCGGGAATCTACAACGTCGTTTTCGAGTATCAAAACGAACGTGCCGGACGTTACGCCGCCCGTGCCGCCGTCCGGTTGTGTCAGAGCATCATCGAGACAGGACGCTATCCCCAAAGCGAGCTAGAACAGGATTTAGCCGATTTAACCGACTTGCGGGAAGAAGCCGCCTTCGGACCGAGTACGGACACGATCGTCAAAGAAGCCGAAGCTCAAGGCATTCCCTGGACGCAATTGGGCGCCCGCGCGTTGATTCAACTCGGGTACGGCATCTATCAGAAACGGATTCAGGCAACACTGACGGATTTCAGCAGTATTTTGGGCGTGGAACTCGCCTGCGATAAGGAAGGGACGAAGCGCGTTCTCGAAGATGCGGGCATTCCCGTGCCGCGAGGAACGGTGATTCACTATCTCGACGAATTGCAAGATGCCATCGACGATGTGGGGGGCTATCCCATCGTGATCAAACCCCTCGATGGCAATCACGGACGGGGGATCACCATCGATATTCGGACTTGGGAGGTTGCCGAGGCGGCGTACGATGCGGCGATGGCAGAATCGAAGTCCCAAGCGGCAATTGTCGAACGCTACTATCCCGGTCGCGATCACCGGGTGTTGGTGGTCAACGGCAACGTAGTCGCTGTAGCGGAGCGCGTCCCGGCGCACGTCGTCGGGGACGGAAAATCGACGATTGCCGAACTGATCGAAATCACCAACCGCGATCCGCGCCGAGGGGAAGGACACGATAACGTACTCACCCGGTTGAAGATCGATCGCATCAGCTTGCAGCGCTTGGAACGTCAGGGGTACGACCTCAACAGCGTGTTACCCGAAGGGACGATCGCCTATCTGCGAGCCACGGCAAACCTGAGTACCGGGGGGATATCGGTCGATCGCACCGACGAAATCCATCCGGAAAATATATGGTTGGCGCGGCGGGTAGCTCGCACCGTCGGTTTGGACATTGCCGGACTCGATGTCGTCACCACCGATATTTCCCGTCCCCTGCGAGAAACCGGTGGCGTCATCGTTGAAGTCAATGCCGCGCCGGGATTTCGGATGCACACCCACCCCACTCAAGGCAAACCGCGCAACGTTGCCAAACCTGTCTTAGAGATGCTGTTCCCGCCGGGAACTCCCAGCCGCGTCCCGATTATTTCCATTACCGGAACTAACGGCAAAACCACCACCACCCGACTGACGGCGCACATTTTCCGACAGACGGGGAAAACCATTGGCTACACCACCACCGATGGGACTTACATCGGGGATTACCTCGCCGAACCGGGGGATAACACCGGTCCCCAAAGCGCGTCGCTAATCTTGCAAGATCCGACGGTGGAAGTGGCGGTGCTGGAAACGGCGCGGGGGGGCATTCTGCGATCGGGATTGGCATTTAAAACTTGCGAAGTGGGGGTGGTGTTGAACGTGGCTGCCGACCACCTGGGCATCGGCGATATCGACACCATCGAACAAATGGCACACTTGAAGGCAGTGGTTGCCGAAGCGGTCAAACCCGACGGATATGCCGTCCTTAATGCCGAAGATCCCCTGGTTTGGGCTATGGCGAAACGGGTCAAGAGTAAAATTGCTTATTTTTCCATGAACCCGGACAACGAGATCGTCAAAGACCACGTTCGGGAAGGGGGACTGGCTGCCGTTTACGAACAGGGCTATCTCTCCATCCTTCAGGGCGAACTGATTTTGCGCATTGCCAAAGCCGAAGACGTACCGCTCACCCTCAAAGGGATGGCACCCTTTCAAATTGCCAACGCCTTAGCCGCCAGCCTTGCTGCCTACACCCAAGGCGTAACCTTAGAGCAAATTCAAGCGGCACTGGCGACCTTTACCGCCTCGGCGAATCAAACCCCCGGACGGATGAATTTATTCGATTTGGGAGACTATCACGCCCTGGTAGACTACGCTCACAACCCCGCAAGTTACGTGGCGTTGGGCGGTTTCGTCCGCAATTGGTCGGGGGAACGCATCGGCGTGGTGGGAGGACCCGGCGATCGCCGCGATGAAGATTTTATCGAATTGGGCAAGCTTTCGGCAGAAATTTTTGACTATATCATCGTCAAGGAAGATGACGATACGCGGGGCAGACCCCGAGGCGACGCTGCCGATCTCATTTGCAAGGGCATTCGCCAGGCGAACCCTGATTGCCGCCACGAGTCGATTCTCGACGAAACCAAAGCCATTAATTTCGCCCTCGATCGCGCCTCTAAAGGTGGATTGGTGGTGATTTTGCCCGAAAGCGTCAGTCGGGCGATCGCCCAAATCGAAAAGCGAGATCCCGTGAAGTAAGCAGGAATCGCCGGAATTTTACCCTTAGTTCTATGGGTTACACAAACTCTCCCTCGACTCCCCCGGTTTCCCCTGCGCTCTCTGCACGGTTTGCGGCTCGCGGGTCACGGTCTCCCGAACTCCTGCTATAATTCCAATGTATCTCTGGCTCAAGCCATCGATCGGCTCCTCGACCTCACTGTTGCTGAATTTTCGTCACCTCTATGGCTGAAGAAACCCCACAAGCTCCCCAACCCGAAAAGCCCGCATCGGACAAGGCTGCGGCAGGAAAAGCTGCGCCCAAAGGCGGTAAAGTCAAACCCGAAAAGCCCCCCGCTCCGGAAGACAAGCCGTTTGCCGAGTTCATGCACCAAGACTTTCTTCCCGCTCTCAAAGAAGCACTCTCCCAGCAAGGTCTATCGGATTTAGACCTGAAATTTGAAAAGCAGCGCGTCCCCCTGATTAGTCCTAAAGGCGAATGCTGGCAGGCGATCGGACAGTGGCAGTCAGGCAAGCGTCAGTTTACGCTGTATTTCCCTAAAGCGGACATCAAAGGACCGAGAGCTTTTTCCTGTTCGGCAGACGGGACTCAACCCAGCACGATCGAACCTTTTTTGATGGACGAACGTAAAATTACCCTCGATTTACTCGTCTTCGGCGTCGTGCAGCGCTTGAACGCTCAAAAGTGGCTGGCGTGGAATTGAGAAGTCAGGAATCAAGTTTCGGGAATAGACCCTCTCCAGTCATAAACTAAGACCGCGTTCCGAACTAGAAACAGCAAAAACTCAATAACCTCCACTTTGATCGAAATGGGGGTTCGTTTTTGTCTGAGTTTTATAACAGAAGGAAAAAGGATTCAAATTTTGCCTTTGTCCTAACAGCCTTGGCGGTTGCTATATATCTAGCTTTTCACTGTGCAAGACGTCCTCATCTACGGGTGTAGTGCCGTAACACATCGGGCGTGCCTCCGGAAGGAAACGCACTATTGCCTATCACCCATAACCCCGATCAAAGTTCGTCTTGCTGAAAGCTGTAAGGCGGATCGTCGCAAAGGGGATCGGTGAGAGTAGAGGGTGTTGGGGTTTGGGAGCTCTGGGAATAGGTGTTGTCCATTTCCGAGGCGGTTTCGGGTGTGTCGTCTGGGGGAGGTTGGACGATCGCCTCTAGGGTGGGATGGTTGTCGAGGATTTGCGTTCGATCGATAAACTCGAGAATTTGGGCTTCGGTGAGTTGGTAGAGTTCGCAGCGTTCGTACATTTCGCACAACACCAGGAGTGGGATCATCTCTTTGAGGTTGACATCTACCCACAGTCCCCGCTCTCGATTTTGCCAAGTCTCGAACTCGGGGTAAGCCTTCCAAGTCGGGGAAATCTTTAAGGTTTTAGAGCGGATCAAACAGGTGCGAGTCAAACCGAAAACATCCCCTCGAAGCAAGCGTTTGAGAACAGCACCGACTGTTCTGCCGTTCCGACTTTGGGAAACCGCAATCCCGATACTTGATCGTCGCTCTTTCTGAATGCCTACGATTTTAAACTGAATATAATTTTGGTTTTCCTGTTTGGGTTCGATCTCGTCCGTTACCCTTTCAATTTTAAATTGTGCGATCGTTTGTCCCACGAGAGTTTGGAAGCTAAAAGAAAGAGCATTGGCAATCTCGAAATCGCTGTGGAGGGATAGAAACCAATTCCTTTCTAGCAGTTGTTGAAAAACTCGTTCGACTTTTTCGATAGGATCGACTTCGATGGGCTTAAAATTATCGGCAAACCAATCGATCGCATCTTTTAAGGTTAAATTCTCGCGGATGAGAGCCTGAATTTGATAGTATTCAAAGGGATAAAGAGGATTCGAGGGAATCAGGTGATTCTCGAGATAAAAATCCACCAGCCATTGCGCCAAAACTTCACGCAGTGTATGGCTATCGATCGAGCTCAAAGAGATCGGCTCGTTTGGTCCGCTAACATAATTGGAAAACTTACCTAAAAAAGGAATAATTTTTTCGTACCAGGTCATCGGCGTCATCGTGCTGACGAGAACGACGCCGTACGGGTATTGCATTTGGCATAAATTATCCGACAATCGTTTGATCAAACTGGCAACCACTTGCTCTTTTTTGACCACAGCTTCGTTGATATCGTCGGATTCTAACCGATCGAAGGCGATAACAACCGGTAAATATTGGCAGATCGTTTGCAACAGTTGCACCGTCATTTCCCAGGCAAGCGCCTCGCGATTTTCGCCCGTTCGATCGCTCAATCCCACTTCATCTAATTTCCATTGGGCGATCGAGCGTCCGGCAATCCAATGACGCGCGTAAGGAGCTTGGGAATTACACAGCATCCAAATTATCGCTCGTAGCAAGTCGGGATTTTCAATATCCGGCTGCGCTTTAAACAAAATGTCCGTGACTTGATTGATCCACGCTTGGTTTTTTGCCAGAGATTGTTCGTTGAGCTTTTCGATGAGTCTTTTGGGGTCTAATCTCAGTGAGTCCGATCGCGAAATCGACAGCGCTTGTTCGAGGGGAAATAGCGCCAATTCTTGCCATTGCATAATCCCTTGCGATCCCGTATATTTCAAACTGTTGACGATCGCATAGAGAAATTGCTGTCGAATCAGACTGGTATCGGTAAATTGTTGGGCGTTAATGTAAATAAATAGCCCGTTTCCCCGTGCTTGCAGTTGGTGGCGAATGCGACTTAAAAGATGGCTTTTTCCCATCCCTGGTTCGGCTAAGAAGGCGATCGCCCGAACGGAATGTAGCGGACTACCCACTTGTTTGATCGCCTGCCAAATGACCGTGCTGGCATGGATATTCAATTCGAGCAAATCCGGACACGCTCGCCCCCAAATTTCTCGCTCGCTCACCGTGGAGTGCCCTTCAAAAGGATTATCCTTCTGCATGGCAGCGTTAATCGCTTGAATGGAAGAAGGGGCAAATCTGTTCATGGCGGTGAGGAATGAGATGGGCGATTGACGGAGGTCTACCTCCTTGAATATAGCAATCCTCTGCAATTTATGGTTAGGGGTTCGTGGAAGCGTCGCCAATTAGGGGTGACCGATCGCCCCTCGAGGTTTCTCCCCCAACTCAGTCCGAATGCCTGGAAGAAAAATTTCATCTCTCTGTCATTAGGCTGTCACGGGAAGGTCACATCCTCTGTTTATCTTAATGGTTGTCAGCCCAGTACCTCCTCCCTCCCTCACACCTGTGGGCTGACCTCCCTTTCAGTTCTGATGTTTCGAGCGTGCCACAGTTGACAGCCATGAATACTCCATCGACCGATTTCGATCGTCCTTCTCGCGATTCTCTGACGCCTCAAACTCGACCAAATCTAGCTTCAAACGATCGACGATCCGGACAAACTGCCATGACTTACCTATCCCTGGTTTTACTGGGTGCGGGATTGACCTGGGGCGGGACGCGCATCGCCGCCAGAACGATCGACCCGCCATCGCGGGCGACGGCAACCCAGACCTCCCCTGCCAGCAAACCCCAATCTCCGAACCCTTTACCCGCAAAGGCGTCTGGGATCGTTCCCACCAATTTCGTCACGGATGCGGTCGATCGCGTCGGTCCGGCAGTGGTGCGCATCGATACCCAACGCAGCGTCAGCAATCCCGTTGCCCAACAATTTAACGATCCCTTGTTCCGGCAATTTTTCGGCGATCGCGTCCCGCAAATGCCCGATCGTCAAGTGCAATCCGGTACGGGTTCGGGTTTTATCATCGATGCTAATGGCGAAATCGTCACCAACGCCCACGTTGTCGATGGGGCGGATAAAGTCACGGTCACCCTCAAAGACGGTCGCAGCTTTGAAGGCAAAGTGGTCGGTCGAGATGCGGTAACGGATGTGGCGGTGGTGCATATTGAGGCGGAGAATTTGCCTGCGGTGTCTTTGGGCGATTCCGATCGCCTGAAACCGGGAGAATGGGCGATCGCCATCGGCAATCCCCTGGGCTTAGATAATACCGTGACCACGGGGATTATTAGCGCTACGGGGCGGTCTAGCTCTCAAGTGGGCGTTCCCGACAAGCGGGTGGACTTCATCCAAACCGACGCTGCCATCAACCCCGGCAACTCCGGCGGACCGCTACTGAATCAAAATGGCGAGGCGATCGGCATGAATACGGCAATCATCCAAGGGGCGCAGGGTTTGGGATTTGCCATCCCTATCGAGACAGTCCGGGATATTGCCCGACAATTGGTCGCTAACGGTAAAGTCGAACATCCCTATTTGGGCATTCAAATGGTCGGGTTAACTCCAGAAATTAAGGCAAATCTCAACAATAATCCCAATAGCGGCATCTCGGTAACAGAAGAGCAAGGGGTGTTAATCGTGCGAGTCGTTGCCGATTCTCCGGCCGATCGAGCCGGGTTGCGAACCGGAGATGTCCTGCAAAAAATCAACGGAAAAACCGTCTCGCAAGCAGATGAAGTCCAGGCAATCGTCAACGAGATTCAAGTGGGCGATTCCGTCACCCTCGAATTGCGCCGCGACGGGAAAACCCTCGATTTAGAGGTGAAAACGGGAATGTTACCTGTAATGGGTAATGGGTAATGGGTAATTGGTTATTAGACTTTTCCCCAACTACAACTTTTCAAACGAGTTGACTTCCAAAACCGGACCGATCGCCGCTAACGTCATCACATCCTCTCGGATTTGACCGTCGATGCGGACTTTCAAACCCGATTGCTGCAACTCTGGCGGCGCATCTTTGAGCTCGTAAGTCGTCCCGTCGCTGCCATTGAGAGCCCAGGTTCCGGTTCCCATTTCCACGCGATCGATCGTGCCTTCAATTTTCATCTTTAAATCGCTCCCGTTGCGCTTTTAAGTGAGAGTCGAGCCAGTCCGTAGCATAGCACAGCGTTACCGAGGAGGAACCCTCGTGCCATCCAACCGTCACCCAGCCACAGAACGGCAGGATCGAGAAGGGCACTGACTGCCAAACACGCGGTGACGCCGATGGCACTGCCGATGGCGAACCACTTCCAGCGAGAATGCCCCAACAATAGTGCGACCAATACTAAGGGAATCAACACGCTGGCAAACAGGGGATTGAGAACGCTTCCCCCTTGAATTGCCGTCCCCAATTCCGGCAGGGAACTGCCCATCACTCGCAGGGGCCATTGGGGCAAGTCGAAGATATACAACCCGCGCAAGAAGAACAATCCGGAACTCCCGGCGACCAATCCCGTTGCCAGACTCCAAGTCCAGGTGAAGGGGAAGTAGTTACGGAGGAACCACGCCAGCAGGTAGGAACCCACCACCATCAGCACTTTGGGCAGCAATGCCACCACACCGCCATCGATCCAGAATTTTAGGTTGAGATAGCCGTTGGTATCCAGCCAGCGGAAGAAGTCGCGGAAGGTAATTTGTCCTTTCCGGGCGAGTTCGACGGCGGCAGCGGCGTCTAAATGACCCGCACCAAAGTGGTTGAGGGTGTCGTCTTCTACTTTCCGGGCAGATTGTTGGAGGACGGCTTCCACTTCTTCGGGGTCTTGGATGCCGCTGGCTTTAACTAAGGCAGCCACTCCGGCAACGTGGGGGGATGCCATGCTGGTTCCTTGATAGGCGGCAAAGACATCATTACCCGATCGATCGATCGTGTTTTGCAGAATACCACCCGCGTCACCGTTTTTGGTATTGCCGCCGGGGGCAGCGATATCAACCCCGGCACCAAAGTTGGAGTAGGGGGCTTTCAGGTTGGTGGAGTCGGTGGCGGCGACGCCGATAACGTGGGGATAGCGGGCGGGATATCCGGCGGCGTTTTGGTTGGCATTCCCCGCCGCCGCGACGATGACGACGCCTTTGCTGTAGGCATAATCGATCGCCTCTTTCATGGCACTGCTTTCGCCGCCGCCGCCGAGACTCATATTAATCACATCAGCACCGTTGTCAGCCGCGAATTTAATCGATTCGGCGATGTCGGTGACGGTACCGCCCCCTGCGGCACTGAGGACTTTCAGGGGCATGATTTTGGCTTCGTAGGCAATCCCCGCCACACCGTAGCCGTTATTGGTAGATTGGGCGATGGTGCCGGCAACGTGGGTTCCGTGTCCGTTATCGTCGTCGGCGCGATCGCGATCGTTGACGAAATCGTATCCGGGAACGAGTTCGGTTTGCTGCAAGTCAGAAACGGGACTGACTCCGGTATCGATGACCGCAACGGTGACGCCTTTTCCTTTGGTTTCCTGCCATGCGGATTCGATGTCGATGCCTTGCAGGTTCCACTGTTTGGCATACATGGGATCGTTGGGACCGCGCAGGGATGGGTTTGCCGTGGAGAAGGTTTTAGCCGGGGTAGCACTCCCGTCAGCAGCGGTTTCGGGAATGCTGTAAATGTAGTTGGGTTCGATGTATTCGGTGAGTTTGGCGATGTTGGATTTTCGCAATTTATCGAGGATTTGGCGATCGCCCCGAATGATATATAAATTATCTGGCTGGGAAAATTCGCTATTGAGTTGGGGTTGGAGATCGTAGCGTCGGGCAATCTCGTCGAGGGTTTGTTGGATGTCGGCAGCGGGTACGTCCTCTCGGAAATCCAGCACCAGGGTATCGTAACTCCCTTGGGTGGCGAGTCCTTTAAAGTTAAAGAGCGCCCAACCCACTCCTAAAATAAACAAACACGTTAATAATATTTTCCGCATCGCTGCTTCCTCCGCATTACGCGACTTGACCGACAAGCCATCTCGCTCCCCGCGATCGACGTTTTCTCGAGATTTTCTAATTATAAATTCTGCATCGTCGATTCGACCGTCTGGGTACTGACCTCCCCAACTCGAGGCGAAGTTAAAGTTATTTCCCACCTTAGCGGATTTTTTCTCAGTCTGCCGCTCGATCGGAAATTCGGGGCGATACTCCTGTGGAGTCACTACGCGATGCCTACCGTGCCGGGATTGGCAGATTGGCAACAATCCAGACAACCCTAGAACTGGAGATCGGTGAGACTCGACCCGATGGAACTGTAGGTCACACAGTTCACCACCATGATTTTGGCAAGCAGGAATCGTGTCCCCGTGCTTACCCCGTGTAGTCAAGATAACTACGGGGGAGATTCCCCTCTGTCACGACCCGTCAGGATTTTTTCTGTGGACAACTCGTAAAACTGACGCAGGCAAACGAGAATTTGACATCCGTATCAATACGGATGCAATTAACGAAAATTTTGGATATATCTGTACTTTTACGCATTTTCATTGCAAAGTCTTTTTATAAAACTTCTAGATCTTTACAATTTCATGATTCCAATCGAATCAACTTGTCTTAGTATTTCAATAATCGAGTTAGAAAAAGCAAATGAATTCACAGAAAACCATGTCCCATCAAGTATTACGATGGGCTGCACCCCTTTGGGCTGGAACGGGAATTGCCTTGACGGCTGCACCGAGTTTTGCAGCCAGCTTTGCATCTTCGGAATCGTTCGTTGATATTTTTGGTTTCAGTCATACTCCGAATTCAACCTTAAGTGCCGTTCAAAGCAACACATTCACAAAAGCGGGTACTATCCCCGACGCAAATTTTGATACATCATTTGAAGAATCAGAGTTTCCGTTGCTATTAGGTAGAAATCGAGCGACGGCTGAATTTCAAGCTCTGGCATTGGGAGAGAATACAGTTGCTGATGTTGATGCCTCAGTTTTTGCCAATGATTCTCTCTCGACGGCTGATGTAATTTCTACTTCGGCAAGTGACTCTGAAGGAAATTCAGTTGCTGCTACAGTTGAAGCTAGTGCATTTTTTAGTACGATCGCTCCTGTTGCCAGCAATCGTTTGTCCGCTACAGCAATTGGAGATCGAGGTACGAACGCTCGAGGAATTGCCCAAGGGACATCCACCGTTTTGGGTAATTTTTTCATCGATCGCCAACCTGGAAATGAAGTATTTTCGTTTGATTTCAATCTTTCATCGCTCCTTCAAGCCGTTGTCGAAAACCCTCAACGCGAACAAGCAAGAGCAACTGCAAATATCTCTTTCTTGCTGTTAGGTGGTGCGAATGAAAACGATCGAACGGTACTGGACTTCTTTTCGTTCTCTAGCAAATTGACTAAAACTGAGAATTTTTTAGAAAATTCTTATTCGACTCAAAAAAGCAGCAATTTTGCATTCGATTTTTTTGATAATTCTTCTGACTCAAACAGCAATACAATCAATATTTTGGGTTCGTATCAACGGAGCTTCCAAGCTCCAACCTATCTGACCCTGGTTGAGGTGAAACAGGGAAACGCTACGACTAATGTGCCCGAACCGATCTCGACATTGGGTGCGGGAGCAGCCGCTCTCTTAGGTGTTGCTTTCAAGCGGAAACTTGCTAAAAAATAGAAGAAATAAGAGAGTTATTTTCCAGTAAATGTGCCTGATTTCATCAGTACAATAGAGGGTGAGATTTTCCGAATCAAAGTCGAGAAACTTGCAGGGGGACTGATTGACGGACTCAACGAGAGTGACTCAAAGCAGAGCACTGATGATGGCATTTTTGGTAACATCTTCAAAGAGAACTTGTCCGCCTTGCGGGGGGGTGAAGAGAGTGCCATCTGACGTATCGGTCAACATCTTTTCTAGTCTGCCTTGTCCCCAACCTCGGAAGGTCACTCGATCGATTCCAGGTTGAAAGTCTGCAACAATATTAAATTCGCCTGGACGCAAGCTTTTGTTCTTTTGGAATAAAAATCGATCGACACCTTCTCCGCCATACATTACATCGTCTCCAAATCCGTCTACCAACAGATCGTCATCGTGACCTCCATTCACTTTATCGTTTCCGTCACCCCCTTCTAACCGATCGTTTCCACCACCTCCTTCGAGGATATCATCGCCTCCCAGTCCCTCAACTCGATCGTTCCCCAAACTGGCATAAATTTTGTCAGCATTGGGAGTTCCATTCAAATTATCATTCCCAATCGTACCATAAGTCACATCTGTTCCCAGATTCTCGATTAAATAATCTCCAAATGCCCAGACGTTACTGGCATTAACTTCTACTATGGCGATTTGGGTATTCTTGCGAAACTGGTTTTCGTAAATTCCCGTAGCAGTACCCGTAACAAAATCGATGCCGTTATCTCCATCAATATCGATGTTGCTTCCTCGATCGGCAAATGTGAAATTGCGGCTCACTTTAGCCCGAACATTGCCCACTTTTTCCGAAGAAATTAATCGACCATCAAAGGCAAAGTAATCTAAAATTTTGGGACGTTGAAGATTGGCGAAATCTAAAACCAAAAACGCTCCTTCGGATTTAGCTCGGGAATATTCAATATCCGGGTTGTCGATTTCTTTGGCTCTTATTTCTAAGTCTGCTGAAAAACCAAAAGAGAAATTTCGATCGGCTTCAACCTCAAAAACACCGACAACTTTAGATTGGATCTGAGATTGTCCTTCAGAAACTCCACCCTCCAATTCGACGATCGTTTCCGATAAAATCTCGGAAAAAGCAGGATCGACTCCAGCGGTGGTCTGAAACTCTGCGATCGCCCGTGCTAACCCTCCTTTGACTAAAACATTGGCAACAGTTTGCACCGAGACACTGGAAGGATTTTGGCTGTAATTATAAGTTAGTAACTCGACCGAATTCGAGATCGAATTCGGACTGGGATTAGGAGTTGAACTGAGAGGTTGTAAAAATTGGGTATCTGATGCCATATTACAAAAATAGTAATGGTTAACATAAAACTAGTTTCCTAAATTTTCCATCCAGATCTTGACGACGCCAGCTAGACTAGCAGAAAAGATCGGGGTAGTCGTGCCATTTTGGCATATTTTTTCTTCACTTACTAATCTGCTAGAATGGCAACCTGACTGTAGATTAATCGCTTACACTACATCGTAAAAAGCAGGAGAAGTGTATGCGACATCCTTTTGATTTGAAGCCGGAAGAACTCGAAGCGATCGAGTTAGAGTTTGAAGAGACGCTGACGGATGAGGAAGCTCGACAAGTTGAAGGAGGTCGGGGGTTATCCTCGAATCAAAGACCCGCGTTATCTCGGTCCTCCGATAAAATTCCCGCCGGACTGCGAAATCGAGCCACCCATTTCCCCCATTCCCTATCCGATCAATCCACCCATTTGTCCGATTCCAAAAGAACCGCCAATGATGACAACTATGGCACTGGGTGAAGAAGGAGGATGTACAGTAGATCTCTCAATGTAGGATTGATCTTCTTGATTGATCGGAATCGATCAAACTCAGTTAGTTCTCATGTCAACCCCTCTTTCAATGCGATCGAGGGGTTTTTCATTATTGAATTTACTCCAAAAAATTCGATATATACCTTTGTTTGTGTTTTATTACCTGCCAAATTGGCAACTTTATTTTATCGATCAAAACTGCCAAAATG
>DVED01000193.1 GCA_015295945.1 Oscillatoriales cyanobacterium M59_W2019_021
GTGCAGATAGAAAGAGTGGGTTGTTTGGGTTTACCGATGTATCGAGTCCCTCCCAATCCGGCATAGTCTGCAATCCAATATTCGGGAATGCCTAAAACCGCGTAGTCTTCAACTTTGCGAGCATAATCATTTTGCCAGTTACGACTCACAACTTCCGCTACAAATTTAATCGAACTCCCCAACGTTAGGATCGATCGATCGATCCAAAGTGGTTCTTGTGTCAGTTCGCGGCGATCGACAACTGCCACATCCGGTCGAAAGGCTGTCATATTAATATTGGTAGGACGCAAGAGTCCCCGTTGAAGAACGAACCACGGTAAACCCATTCGATCGATCTCGATGCAGATCTTTGCAGTCATCAAAGCTGCCACTTCTTCATGCAAACCCGTTGGTTCCAAGTCAAATATTTCTCCATCAATGAGTTCGTAGCGGCGATCGTCGCCGTAACTGGCGAGAAACTCTTCAAAGTTGAGTGGCTTGGGTTGTATGGGTCGATCGATAGCAACGGTCATAGGTCAACTTATCCAATCCATACTACATATGAGATTATGATACTAAATCCACTGCCGTCGGCTTGAGAGATGGAGATCGATTTCCATCCGCATTCGGTAAGTTCGGCGGCACTTTCAGTTAGCAGTGTGGAAGGAAAACGAACCCATATTTTTTGAGGGACGATCGAATTTTTCACCTGATTTTGGGACTGCCTAAAAGCCAAAGTCCCCCTTAATAAGGGGGATTTAGGGGGATCGGCTTGCTGGATTTCCTCGAGAATCGCGAGATTACACGGTTTCCGAAGAAGGCGTTTGAACGGGTTGTTGAATTTGCGGCTGGAATTGGAACAAGGAGTAAATAACGTTGCGACGAATGTCGGTCATCATATCCAAGAACAATTGATAGCCTTCGCTCTTATATTCGATCAGCGGGTCTTTTTGTCCGTAACCGCGCAATCCCACGGATTCGCGCAACGCATCCATTTGCTGCAAGTGTTCCCGCCACAGGGTATCGATTTGCTGCAAGATGAAGAAGCGTTCGGCTTGGCGCATCAAACCGGGTTGTAATTGGTCGATTTGCGCTTCTTTGATGTCATAGGCAATGCGAACCTGTTCGTGCAAGAAGGTTTTGATTTCATCCATCGAGAGATCTTCGAGTTGAGCGGGTTCTAAATCCGCCAGCAAGTAGACGAATTCTTTGACCTTTTCCACTAACTTATCGAGGTTCCATTCTTCGGACGGCAAATCGGGATTGATGTATGCTTCGACGATGTCGTCCATCGTCCGTTCGGCATATTTAATCGCCTGTTCTTTGAGGTCTTCCCCTTCCAAAACCCGACGGCGTTCGGCATAGATGGCACGACGCTGGTTGTTCATCACTTCGTCGTACTCGAAGACGTTTTTCCGGATGTCGTAGTAGTAGGTTTCGACTTTCTTTTGAGCGCCTTCCAAGCTGTTGGTGAGCATCTTGGATTCGATCGGCATATCTTCTTCGACTTGGAACATATCCATCAGTCGCGCCACCCGATCGCCCCCGAAAATCCGCAGCAAGTTATCATCTAAACTGAGGAAAAATCGCGTCGATCCGGGGTCTCCTTGGCGTCCGGCACGTCCTCGCAATTGGTTGTCGATGCGGCGGGATTCGTGGCGTTCCGTGCCGATGACGTGCAATCCCCCCAGTTCGATCGCCTCGTCGTGTTCGCGGTGGGTAAACACTTCGTATTCCTGGCGCACCGCATTGTAAACTTCCCGCAATTTCTGGATCGCCGGATCGTGGGTGGGTGCTTTTTCCGCCGCCACCGCCAAGAGGTCTTCCGCTTCCAATTCCGGCAAACTGCGTTCTCCGTATTCCCGCACGGCGAAATCCACCGCCTCTTTGAGCATTTGCTCGGTTTGGGGAGAGAGCGGCGTGGGGAAGAGTTGCGGCGAAGCTTTCCAGGTTTTCTGTGGCTTGGTCCCATCGAATCCTTGGGCTTTTTCCCGCCGTTTCGTACCGGGAACCGATTTGGTGGCAAACGTCCCTTCATCTTCCGGTTGGACGATACGCGGCATCAGGTATTCCCGGACTTTCAATCGCGCCATGTATTCGGCATTGCCGCCGAGGATGATATCGGTTCCCCGACCCGCCATGTTGGTGGCGATGGTGACGGTTCCTTTGCGTCCCGCTTGGGCAACGATTTCCGCTTCCCGTTCCACATTTTCCGGTTTGGCGTTGAGCAGGTTGTGGGGAATTTGCAGTTCGCTCAACAGCCGCGACAGCACTTCTGATTTTTCCACGCTGGTGGTTCCCACCAACACCGGACGACCCATTTGGTGCATTTCGGCACATTCCTGGGCAACGGCTTTCCATTTCCCGGCTTCGGTTTTGTAGACCATATCCGAGAGATCGCGGCGCAGCAAGGGACGGTTGGTCGGAACGATCGTCACTTCCAGCTTATAGATTTTCTCGAACTCCGCTTCCTCGGTTTTTGCCGTTCCGGTCATGCCGCCGAGTTTGGGATAGAGTAAGAAGAAGTTTTGATAGGTAATCGTTGCCAGGGTTTGGGTTTCCGGTTGAATTTCCACCCCTTCTTTAGCTTCGATCGCCTGGTGCAAGCCGTCACTCCACCGCCGACCGGACATCACCCGTCCGGTAAATTCATCGACAATCGTCACTTCCCCGTCGCGGACGATATAGTTGACGTTTTTAACGAACAGTTCTTTGGCTTTAATGGCGTTGAAGATATAGTGCGCCCAAGGATCTTTAGGATCGTACAAATCCGTGACGCCGAGCAGTTCTTCCGCTCGCGCGAACCCTTCATCGCTCAAAATCACGTTGCGGGCTTTTTCGTCTACTTCGTAATCTTGGGGTTCTTCCTCCGTTCCCTTTTGCAACTGGGCGGCAATCTCGGCGGCGCGGATATACTTCTCGCTAGGGCGTTCCACCTGACCGGAAATAATCAACGGCGTCCGGGCTTCGTCGATCAGCACCGAGTCTACTTCGTCGATGATGCAGAAGTTGAAGGGACGCTGCACCACTTCAGAAATCGACGTTGCCATGTTGTCGCGCAGGTAGTCGAAGCCCAATTCAGAGTTGGTACAGTAGGTGATGTCGCAGGCGTAGTTTTTGCGACGTTCCTCCGGCGTCATCCCCTGTTGGATCAGTCCTACGGACAAACCCAAGAATCGATGCACTTGTCCCATCCATTCCGCATCCCGCCGCGCCAGGTAATCGTTCACTGTCACAATGTGGACGCCTTTGCCGCTGAGGGCGTTGAGGTAGGCAGGCAGGGTAGAAACCAAGGTTTTGCCTTCCCCGGTTTTCATTTCGGCAATTTGACCGGAGTGCAGCACCATTCCCCCAATGAGTTGCACGTCGAAGTGGCGCATTCCCAGAACTCGACGGGAAGCTTCCCGGACGACGGCAAAGGCTTCGGGCAAAATTTCATCCAGGATTTCTTGCTCTTCGTCGCGGGATTGAGCTTTTGCCAGCTTTTGCTGAAACTCGGCGGTTTTACCTGTCAGTTCTTGATCGCTGAGTGCCTGGATGTCTTCTTCGAGAATATTGATATCCGCCACTAAGGGCTGATATTTCTTGAGTTTGCGGGCATTGGGATCGCCGAGCAGGGTTTTCAACATAGCCGAGAGGATGTAGTGCGGTCAGAGTGGATTGGGAGTGGGTCAAACCCCGAACATCGAGACGCTTTGAGCGTGCGGGCTTGAGTTTGGTATTTTCTTTACATATTACCACTAGGGGTTAAGGGTTGGGGGTTCGGGGTTTTGGGTATGTCCTCCGGACAGGCTGCGCCAACGGGGTTTGGAGGTTGGATGGCCATACCGCGTCTGTCACTCTGTCTCTGATTGACTGGTGCGTGAAGCGAAACGATCCCAAAGGAAATCGTGTTGTTTCTTTCTGCCTTCTTTCAAAATCCCGATTCCCGAATTAGGCGCGCGTAGGTTTGGGAGGGACGATCGCCGAAAGCATCTTCAACCCGTCGCTCGGTTCCGGTTGTATAGTCAATGCCAAACAAGCCGAAACGCGGCGTATACGATCCCCATTCGTAATTATCGGTGAGCGACCAATATAAATAGCCTACCACCGGAACGCCTTCGCGCTTGAGGCGGCGGACTTGCTCGACGTGCATTTCCAAGAACTCGCTGCGGCTGAGGCGATCGCGGCGTTGAGAAATCGCGCTATTATCGGGTTTGCGCCGCTGTGCCATGCCGTTCTCGGCGATCAGAATCGGACGATCGCCCAAATCGCGGGAATAATACTGACAGAAAAAGTGCAAGCCTTCGGGAAGCGTGCGCCAATCCCACCACTTACTGGTAATGCCGCTCATCAACCATGATCGCCAATTGCGACTTTTAAATTCAAAATCGGCGAAGTGAGGCAAGCGGAAAACGTGGGCGATGAAGGGATCGTAGTAGTCGATGGCTACGTAGTCAAAAAACGAGGGACGCGGAGATTTATTCAACGTGTTCAGATACATTTGCAAAAAGTCGAGATCGAACAAGCGGTAGCCGAGGAAATTGGAGATAAAATGGGCGAATCGTCCCGCTTGGTAAGGGAGATCGCGCCGAAAGGGCAAATCGGCACGACGCAAATCCGCCTCGAATTGTTGAGCTTGGGTGCGAACGTATTCCCGAACGCCAGCGGGTTTGATCCCGCGTTCGGGCAAACTCAGCAAATCCCAGATGACTTTTTCCGACCAGTAAAGATCGTTACAGTAGGTGTTTAGCGACACGTAGGGCGCTTCCCAGCCCCGATCTCTGTAGAGGTCGTGAATGCAATTATAAGCCCGGACGTGGGCGGTTAAGAGGCGATCGTAGGCGATGAGCATGGCTTGGGAACCCCGCACCCCACCGCCGGGAAACTGACCGCTGAGGTAGGAACTCGACACCAGCATATTCGGCTCGTTGATGGTAATCCACCAGCGAATGGGGGGGAGTTGGTGGCGATCGATCAGTTGGCAATTGACCCGATCGACCGTGGTGCGAACGTACTCCACGAATAAATCTACCGTCTCTTCTGCCAACCACGCATTCACCCCCAGCCATGCCGGATGGGTAAAATGGTGCAGGGTGACGATCGGCTCCAACCCGTTTTGGATGCAGGAGGCCAGGCGATCGGCGTAGGCATCCAGTGCCGCGAAATCGAACGGAGGAGGGGCAGACGGACTGGGATGAAGGGTGGGCTGGATTCGCGCCCATTCCAGCCCGATGCGGAAGGCATTTAAGCCCATTTGCCGACAGGTTTGGAAGTCTTCGGCGTAGCGCGTCCAAAACTCGGTGGCGCGTCCGGTCTGCATCACCCGACCTTTACTTTCGCACTGCGACCAATTGTTCTGCGGCTGTCCGGTGCCGTTGTAGCCGCCTTCGCTTTGATAGCCAGAGGTGGCGACACCCCAGAGAAAGGTGTCCGTTGGGGGCGAGGAGTTGGGAGTAACGTGCATCGCGATCAAAATTGAAGAGCGACGGTTGGAGTAGTGTCCGGCTGTAGCTGTAGCCAGGAGTGTGACGACCCAGGCAAGTAGGGGCAACCCGTCCGGGTCAACCTTTTTCCTTCTGCCCGATTCCCTCTGCCTTTTTCCTGCTGCTATCGGGTTGCAATTTTTCCAGGATGATTTCGGCGATTTTGAGGGCAGCATCGGGTTTACCGATTTTCTCGGACTGCTGGCGCATGAACGCTAAGCGTTCCGGGCTTTCGAGCAAATGCGTCACGGCTGGCGCGACCATTCTCGGCAGTCGCAACTGAATGCCCGCGCCCGAAGTCGCCATGACATCGGCATTCCATTCTTCTTGACCGGGGAAGGGATCGATGACGATCGCTGGCGTTCCCCGCGCTAGAATTTCGCTGGTAATCAGTCCCCCGGCTTTGGTGATAATCAGATCGCTGGCAACGATTAAATCGTCTACGTAGTCGATCAAATCTAGCTTGCGAATCTTCATCGACGAGCCATCCCGGAAGTCCTTAATCGCCTCGAGCAGGGTGTCATTGCGTCCGGCTACTACGACCAGCATACCCTTTGTCGAGCTTTCTAGCAGGTTTTTGACCATCGGGCGCACCCGCTTAGTTTGCAATCCTCCCCCGAAGAGGGTGACGATCGGTAAATCCAGGGGCAAGTTGTGACGCTGGCGCATCTCGCGAGAGGTTTTGGGCTGACACACCTCCAGTTTGACGGGAATTCCGGTCACGTGAACCAGAGATCGATCAATGCCCCGCTGCACTAGCACTTCTGCCGTCATTTGGCTGGGTAAAAAGTAGCCCTCAACGCCGGGATTGAGCCAGGTACTGTGCGCCATGACATCAGTGACTACCACGTAGTGCGGTTGGGTCATCGTGCCTTCGCGATCGAGCAATTGCAGCAGGCGAGAGGGAATTTGCTGGACGCAAACGATGGCATCGAAGTGGGTTTCTTTGACAAAGCGCTCCAAATTCCGCAAAAACGGACGCTCGATTTTCGCGTACAGTAGATTATCGCTGGTGGAGTCTTCGAGATCTTCGACATCGCTGCCCTCGTAGATGGCGCGATAGAGTTGCGGGACTCGTTCGCTCAGTTGTTCGTAGACTTTGGTAATGGTTTCCCGCAAAATGGGATGGCTGCGATCGAGGGCATCTTCGATTTGAACGCGGACGTTGGGAAACCGAGTAAAGGCTTCGCGGAGTGCTTTAGCTGCACTGACGTGACCAGACCCTAAAGAAGCATACAGAATTAGGACTCGTGTCATAGGGGGTTGGCATTACAGGGGTCGAAACTGGGGAACCGACAAAGGGTCGATCGACGCTAGCCATCGATCGACCGAACTGGAGTTTCAGGATACGGGGCAAAAGCACGTTGTGAGAAGGGGATGCCTCACCGCCTATGCCATCTCGGCATGGCGAAGCGCTTCTTGCGATCCGCTTAATTCGATTAAACCAAACTCCGATCGCGTAGTTCTCACTCTTTCGATAGAAATAGCGAGGAGAATCCCCGAGAAAATTCCTTCAAGACGCTCCCGTTGACGATTTCGCGAGTCCATTGGAAATATTCTCGAGTTGCCGGCATCCTTTGAGTCCTAAATGGGGATTTTGCCGGTACTCCGGATTGGGAACCCAAACGCTAACTTGGCGATCGAGGGCAACCCAATACAAGTATTCCACATCCGGATCGTAGTTCAGTCCGACTCGCAGGTTGGAAAAGTCGTCTTCGCAAATTTCAAAACCATACCGGATGACCAATTGAGCTAGCAAGCATTCCGGAGTATGGCGATTTTCTCCCGCCGTGTCTCGTTCTTGCCAAAAGGTTTCCAGAAATCGCCGCAAGCGAGGCATCACTTTTTCGGGAATGCCGTTTCGACTGGCATAGAGAATCGCGGGGTTGCCTTCAACGATAAAGTGGCAGGGTGTACTCATAACGTGGGTGTTGTGATACGTGGGTCGATCGGTGCTAGGGGTTGCACCGATCTAGTCTATGACGAATCCCCCCTGGTGTGATCGCACACACCAGGTCTTTGAACTGTTTTCCCGCGCCCAAGAGGGGAACCCGCGTCTCGGGAATTTCCATCTTTTCACCGGTCGCCGGATTGCGACCCGTTCGCGCTTTGCGAGTTCGCGACTCGAACGACCCGAACCCGACCAGCGTCACTTTCTCCCCGTCTGCTACAGCGCCAGATATTTCCTCAACCCGGGCGGTCAGAATCGAATCGACATCCTTTTTGGTCTTGCCCGTTTTCGCGGCGGTTACCGCGACTAAATCTGCTTTGTTCATGCGAATCTCGCTTGACTCTATAGCGTAGCTGCGTCAGTCCTGTGCCAGAAGCTAAATGGCAGAACGAGCCAATGGCAAACGCATCGTTCCTCAGATTTTTATCGACGATCGTCATCTGGGGGCTGCGACGATTTGTACGCTCTCAATCGACAAAATCAACTCGATCCGTTGTTAAAAAAAACTGCCACTTAGCGCTTACGATCGCTGCAATCCCGAAATCATATCTTTGCTATTATTTTTAGTAGGAAGATAGTCATTATAGTGTTGCTGGTTGTAGAAATATAGGGTGCGAATGGGGTAAGGAATGCAAATTTCCGCGCGATCGAAGGCTTTCTTAATTGCCATAATCGCTCGCGTTTGTACCCGCCGTACTTCTTGTTGTTCCGGAGCTGTCCAGTAACGCACGATCAAGTCGATCGAACTGTCTCCAAAACTGACTAAATCGATTTCCGGTGCGGGTTCGGAACGCACGCCAACCACTTCGCTAATGGTTCTCTTGAGGACTGCGGTGGCTTCGGGAAGTGACGTATTGTAGTCCACGCCGACCGCTAAATCCGTGCGTCGCGTATCGAATGCCGTTCGCACTTGTACCGCACTGGTAAAGACTTCTGAATTCGGAAGTAGCACTCGCTCTCCGGTATACGTGCGAATTTTGGTCGTGCGAATATCAATTCGTTCGACGGTTCCTTCGTAGTTGCCGACGACAATTTGATCGCCGATGCGAAAGGGTTCTTGCACGAGGAGAAGAATCCCCGCCAGAAAGTTTTTGAAAATATCTTGAAAGGCAAAACCAATCGCAACCGAACTCAATCCTAATGTGGCAATGACATCGCCGAGACGCAAACCCGGAAAAGCAACGATACTGGCAGTTAAAATGCCGATCGCCCAGGCAGCAACATAGCTGGTTTTGGAGAGTAATAACTGCAAAGATCGACTGCGAATCGTCCGCTGACCTAATTGGGTCGAGAGTTGTCGAACCACTCCGGCAGCATAGCGAGTGAGTAACAAAATGACGATTGCCGACAACAATGCGGGTAGCAATTTAATACTGCTGCTTAATAAGTCTTGCAAACTGTTTTCTATTGTTTGTAAAGTATCCATCGTTAGCGTGTTTAGTCGTTTTGTGCGTCGATCGCAACTGGAATCGAGAGAGATCGGCTATAAATCTAGAAAGCCGCATCGTCCTTGCCAAACTTCAGATGCACGAGTTGGCACTGTCCGATCGAACAGCGCGAGTGCTGCTATAACTCAAGTCAGGAAATCGCGACTTTTGGGAGCAGCCCATTCTCGCTCGACTCGCGACTCGAGTTAGCCATCGCTAGCCGATCGTCGTAGCCCTGAAGGTTGCAGCATCCTAGGGGGACATCGACAATCCCAAAACTCCAGTCTGACTAGAGTTGGAGCCGCCCCGGCAACTGCTACCAGTGTAAGGAAGTTCGATCGTCTGCGAATCTTTCTGGGGTGGGATGTTTCGGAGTATCGCTGGCGACGGAGACTCTACCGCTAGACAGATAGAAACGCGCAGGTGGCAACTCAAACAACTAATAGATTACATAAATGAACGATCCAACAATAGTTAAAATATTGAAGATAGCGGCACTCTTTCTCAAAGTCTGTATCGCTATCAATAATACCCAACAGTTCGATCGCGTTCGAGAATTTTATTACAATTCCCACCCAGAAACCTTATCAATTTTAAACGAAGTTCCCCCGCGCGGAGGAAAGTTGAGCTTGGATGTTAATTGAACGTCGAAGAGCTGACGGGTGATCGCGATATTATCGAGGATGTCGTTGAGATAGTCGGTGATGTCGCGACTCATAGGTATTCAACTTCAGCGAGGAGACGATCGCCGATGCGGGGTTTGAGATCCGTTTTCATGACTAGATCGACTTTAACACTAAGACGATCGCTCAGTTCGTTTTCGATTTGGCAGAATGTCAGCAGTCCGAAGCGGCGCTCGGGATCGAATTCGACCAGGAGATCGAGATCGCTGGTAGGGGTTTGTTCGCCCCGTTGGTAAGACCCGAAGGTTCCCAGGCGGGTGATGCCGTAGGTTTGTTGGAGTTCGGGCAAAATTTGGGCGAGGCGATCGCGTAAGATTTGCAGAGCAGTCATAATTAACAATTAACATCGATCGTAAATCATAGTTCATAATATGAAAATAATTGTTGAAGGTTGGCGTTTTATTTCTCAATCTTATGCGATCGTCAATCAGTTTCAATTGTTGGAACTTTTAAAGCGATCGAATGTCGAACTGTTGCATCGGGAGATGCCGTATTTGTGCGATTGGCAACCGACGACGGGTTTGCTCGATCCGGCAGAAGAAGCGGCATTGCGCCAGATTCCGGAACCCCAACCGGGACAGGTTGCCGATGCGGTATTGCGGATGCAGATGCCGTTCGATTTAACCCCGTCTCCGGCAAAGCGAACCTGTGTTTTCGGGTTGACGGAACACGGAATCGTCCAGAAGGAAATGTTGCAATTAATGGGGGTTTCTTCCTGCGATCGAGTACGCGGTCATTCAAGTAGTATTATCGTCACTTCTTCCCAATGGTCGAAAACGGGATTTGTCAATAGTGGTGCTGCGAGCGATCGGGTGGTTGTCGTTCCGCTAGGTGTCGATCCCAGGGTTTGCCAACCTCTCGATGTATCCAGCAGGTTACAACTTCGCCAAAAATTCGGATGGCAGGATAATTTTATTTTTTTAAATGTCAGTGCGATGGGAAATCGCAAGGGAATTTGTCCGCTGCTGAAAGCCTTTGCTGCGATCGCCGATCGCTATCCGCAAGCGCGATTGGTTCTCAAGGGTACGGAATCGTTATATAGTTCTAAATCTTCTATTAGACAGGCAATTCAAAATACTTTAACCGAACGAGAAGCGGAAACCGTTATTTCTAAATTAGCGTATATTGGCGAGGATTATTCCTTTGCAGAAGTGGCGCAGTTGTACCAAGCTGCTGATGCTTATGTTTCGCCGTATTTAGCTGAAGGCTTTAATTTACCCGTTCTCGAGGCGATCGCTTGTGGTTTGCCCGTTATTTGTACCGCAGGCGGTCCGACGGACGATTTCACGCGATCGGAGTTTGCTTGGCGCATCGATAGCCAGAAAAGCACGATGAACATTAACGGCGAAGATCGCTGGATTTTCAATCCCAATTTAGACCATTTAATTGAGTTGATGGCACAAATCATCGATCGAGAAGATTTCCGAACTCAAGCACGAGAAGCGGGTACACAATTTGTAGCCGAGCGGTATACTTGGGAGAAAATTGTTGATCGCCTTCTCGAGGTTCTTGATCCGGAAACGGATATTGCTGAATTGGCGGGCGATCGAGAGGTGAAAACCCTCGAGCGATCGATTGTAAATTACTCTCAAAAATTACGTCTCAATTTGGGATGCGGGTCGAAACGACTTGCCGGATATATCAATGTCGATAAATACGGAAACCCCGAACTCAAACACGATCTCGAGACTTTTTCTTGGCCCTGGGACGATAATTCAGTTGTGGAAATTAAGCTCTCTCACGTTCTCGAACATTTGGGACGCGATCCGGAAATTTATTTAAAAATTTTCCAAGAAATGTATCGAATTTGCCAGCACGGAGCGACGATCGACATTACCGTTCCCCATCCCCGACACGACAACTTTTTAGACGATCCCACCCACGTTCGAGCCGTCACGCCGTTGGGGTTGAGTTTGTTCTCGCAACGGTTAAATCGCCAGTGGATCGAAGCCGGATACGCCTGCTCGACATTGGGGTTAAATATTGGCGTCGATTTTGAGTTAGTTGCCACCCACTACAAACCCAGTTCTCATTGGTTTCGCTTGCATCCCGAACCCGAGATCGATTGGGAGCTTCTGCACGCTGAAAGTGCGTTGTACAATAATCTCATCCAAGAAATTTATATGAAGCTCCAGGTGATTAAATCGTAAAGGTGCCATCGGATCTCTTGCGTTCTTTTCGAGTAGAGCGTTCCTAGATTTGTTTCATGACGCGAAACCCATTGGTAATAGTTCTACCCTCTGCCTTTTCCGAGATAAGATCGTAAGTATAAAGAAAGCTGGCAGGTTGGAGTTATGAAACGCATCGTACTGATTGCCGGGTTTGAATCGTTCAACGCTGACTTGTACCGGAAAGCCGCTCAGTTGGCAACCTCTCGCTGTCCGGAGTTGGAAATTCAGGTGTTTAGCGATCGCGATCTCGCCACGCAACCGGAAGCCGTAGAAGCAGCTTTGCAAAATGCCTCGGTTTTCTTCGCCAGTTTGCTATTCGATTATGACTCGGTGATGGCGTTGCGAGAACGGGTACAACACATCCCCATTCGCCTGGTTTTTGAGTCGGCATTGGAGTTGATGAGTTTGACGCAAATCGGTGCGTTTAAAATTGGCAATAAGCCGAAAGGAATGCCCAAACCCGTTCAATTTATTCTCGGCAAATTCTCCAGTCAACGAGAAGAAGATAAACTAGCCGGATATCTCAGCTTTCTAAAAACGGGTCCAAAACTGTTAAAATTCGTTCCGGTTAAAAAGGTACAAGATTTACGCAATTGGTTGATAATTTACGGTTATTGGAATGCGGGGGGAACGGAAAATGTCGCGGCGATGTTTTGGACGATCGCCGCAAAGTATCTCGATTTGAAAGTTGGCGAAATTCCTCCGCCGATCGAAACGCCAAATATGGGGTTACTTCATCCCGAATACGAGGGATATTTTGAATCGCCCAAGCAGTATTTAGAATGGTATTTCAACCGTAGGGGCAGTACCCCCGTGTCTGCCCCCCATCCCGTTGTTGGCATACTATTATATCGCAAGCACGTTGTCACGAAACAGCCTTATATTCCCCAACTCATTCGCTATTTTGAAGATGCGGGTTTGACCCCTTTACCCATCTTTATTAACGGGGTAGAAGGTCACGTTGCCGTTCGCGATTGGATGACTTCTGCGTATGAAATGCAGCAACGCGATCGAGGAATTAAAGAAACCCTGTCGTTATCTTCGGAAGCGGTCGAAGTCGATGCGATCGTCTCGACCATTGGTTTTCCCCTCGTTGGTGGTCCGGCAGGTTCGATGGAAGCGGGACGACAAGTGGAAGTTGCCAAACGAATTTTGATGGCAAAAAACGTGCCGTATTTTGTTTCCGCACCGCTATTAATTCAAGATATTCATTCTTGGACGCGGCAAGGTATTGGTGGTTTGCAAAGCGTGGTTTTGTATGCATTACCCGAACTTGATGGGGCGATCGATCCGGTTCCTTTAGGGGGTTTAGTTGGGGAAGATATCTATTTGATTCCCGAACGAGTGAAGCGGTTAACGGGACGGATAAAAAGCTGGATTTCTCTGCGAAAAACACCACCAGAACAGCGTAAAATTGCCATTATTTTATATGGATTTCCGCCGGGATATGGAGCGACGGGAACGGCAGCACTGTTAAATGTCGGGCGATCGTTAATTAATGTATTATCGGCTTTAAAAGAAGCAGGATATGATGTTGGCGAACTGCCCGAAGATGGAGAGAAGTTAATTGGTCGCGTCAAAGAAGCAGATGAAATCTCTCCACCAGATGCAACGTTTCCGATTACGACTGTTGACGTTAAAACCCTCGATCGCTGGTTAGGTTATCTCTTAAGCACGCGCATCGAAAAGCAGTGGAAATCGCTAACTGGAACGGGGATTAAAACCTTTGGCAACGAGTTCCAAATCGGCGGAATTCAATTGGGTAATGTCTGGATTGGGGTGCAACCTCCACTAGGAATTTCCGGCGATCCCATGCGGTTGATGTTTGAAAAAGATTTAACGCCGCACCCTCAGTATACGGCATTTTATAAATGGTTGCAAAATGAGTTTCAACCGGGGGCGATCGTTCATTTTGGGATGCACGGAACGGTGGAATGGTTGCCGGGTTCTCCCTTGGGAAATACGGGATATTCTTGGTCGGATATTCTCTTAGGAGATTTACCCCATTTGTATATTTACGCGGCGAACAATCCATCCGAATCGATGTTAGCCAAACGTCGCGGATATGGGGTCTTAATTTCCCATAACGTTCCGCCTTACGGTCGCGCTGGATTGTATAAAGAGTTAGTCAATTTACGAGATCTCATTTCCGAATATCGCGAAGATCCGCAAAAGAATGCTGCACTCAAAGAAGCCATTTGTCAAAAAATTGTCGATGCGGGATTAGAATCCGATTGTCCGTTTGCAGAAGGAAAAAAACTAGGAATTTCCTTCACGATCGAAAATGCTCGCTTATTTAGTAACGAGGTTTTGCTGCCATATTTCGTTCAAATGTACGAATACCTGCAAGTTGTGGAACAGCGCTTGTTTTCTTCGGGGTTACATACGCTGGGTAAAGTTCCAGATGCAGAGCAAATTGAATCTTATTTAACAGCGTATTTTGAGGATCGTTTGCCTGTAGAAGTGGTGAAGGCGATCGCTACTAACGAT
This sequence comes from Oscillatoriales cyanobacterium M59_W2019_021, assembly GCA_015295945.1. GTDB lineage: Bacteria > Cyanobacteriota > Cyanobacteriia > Cyanobacteriales > Geitlerinemataceae > DVED01. The sequence goes on from DVED01000193.1 coordinate 14,167, forward strand.
ACCACATCTTTGCAAAAATATCAACAATATTTAGAAGACGAATCTCTCAAACAACGAATCGCCGAAGCACAACAAATTCGCGAACTTCTGCTACAAACAACCGACGAAATCACCAACTTATTACGCGGACTAAATGGGGAATACATCCCCCCGGCACCTGGCGGAGATTTACTGCGCGACGGACTCGGCGTATTGCCAACCGGACGCAATATTCACGCACTCGATCCCTACCGAATGCCGTCCCCTGCTGCGTATCTTCGCGGCAAAGAAATCGCCCAGAAAATTATCGATCGACATCTCCAAGAACACAACGAATATCCAGAAACTGTCGCCGTCATGTTATGGGGATTGGATGCGATTAAAACCAAAGGAGAGTCGATCGGAATTCTGCTCGAACTGGTGGGTGCAGAACCTGTCAAAGAAGGTACGGGTCGCATCGTTCGGTATGAGTTAAAACCACTGACAGAAGTCGGTCATCCCCGTATTGATATCCTGGGAAATTTGTCGGGAATTTTTCGAGATAGCTTTGTGAATATTATCGAACTTTTGGACGATTTATTTCAACGTGCCGCCGAAGCAGACGAACCGGAAACCCAAAACTTTATCCGCAAACACGCTTTAGAATTGCGATCGCAGGGGGTCGAAAATGCCGCTGCGCGACTTTTTTCCAATCCTGCTGGAGATTTTGGATCGCTGGTGAACGATCGCGTAGTTGATGGCAATTGGGACTCTGGAGAGGAATTAGGGGATACTTGGCGCGATCGTAATACCTTCAGTTACGGACGCCAAGATAAAGGTCAAGCTCGTCCGGAAATCTTAAATCAATTGTTACAAACCACCCATCGAGTCGTTCAAGAAATCGACTCCGTCGAATACGGTTTAACCGACATTCAAGAATATTACGCCAATACCGGAGGATTAAAAAAAGCAGCGGAACAAAAACAAGGAAAAAAAGTTAGCGCTAGTCTCGTAGAAAGCTTTTCTAAAGACACCAATCCGCGCAACTTAGAAGACCTCCTTCGCTTAGAATATCGCACCAAATTACTCAATCCTAAATGGGCAGATGCTATGGCAAATCAAGGGTCGGGGGGAGCTTATGAAATCTCGCAGCGAATGACGGCGTTGATGGGATGGAGCGGTACGGTGAATTTCCAAGATGCTTGGGTCTACGATGGAGCGGCAGAAACCTATGCCTTAGATGCCGAAATGGCGCGGAAATTACAGGCAGCAAATCCCGAAGCCTTCCGCAATATTGTCGGGCGAATGTTGGAAGCACACGGACGGGGTTTTTGGCATCCCGATGAAGAAAAGTTACAGAAATTGCGGCAACTGTACGATTTGACAGACGAGCAATTAGAAGGTATTCGTTCGTAACTCATCTCTATTCATTCATGTTTTTAAGTGTGGCAACAGCAGAAGGCGAAATCTGATAACTTTGAAAAACGTCATAGACTGCGAGGTAAATAACCCGATCGACTTCAATCTCTCAATCAGAGTAAAACCCAGCTTGCCTCGGTCACCAAACAAATTCCTCCTATTTTTCGCAGCAGGGGAGTGACGGTATCGACGAGTTGTTCGAGTTGTTTCTCATTGGTGCAGACGGTCATGATATAGCTATTGCTAAAGACCGTGCCAAGATCGTCATTAGCAACCCCGCGATCGCCTTTTCTCGACGTATTTTTGATAACGGTATAACCGGAAACCTTCACTTGATTCAAAATATCCAAAACGGCATCAATTTCTAGATCGACGATAATAATTTCTACCTTTTTGACGGCTTGCACGATTACACTCCTAAAATCTTGATAATTTCTAAATAGAGGGGAATTCCGACAATGATGTTGAAGGGAAAGGTCAGCGCCAGTGCCATCGAAACGTAAAGGCTGGGATTGGCTTCGGGAACGGTCATTCGCATGGCGGCGGGAACGGCAATATAAGAAGCACTCGCGCACAAAACGGCGAATAAAAGGGTGTTGCCTTCCCCAAAATTGAGCGCTTTTCCGACTAGAATTCCCAGCAATGCGTTCAACACGGGAATGAAGACGGAAAAGCAGATTAAGAACGATCCGGTTTTGCTTAAATCTCGAATGCGTTTGGCAGCAACTAACCCCATATCGAGTAAGAAGAACGTTAAAGCACTGTAGAAAATTCCTTGGGTGAAAGGTTGCATTTTTCCCAGCCTTTTTCACCTGTCAGCATCCCGATTACCAAGCTACCAACTAACAGAAATACCGAACCGTTGAGAAACGCTTCTTGAAAAACGTGTTTCCAAGAAAATTCTTCCTCCGAGTCTTTGGATTGAGTAAAAACTCGAACTAAAATGAGACCGACAATAATCGCCGGAGATTCCATCAAAGCTAGCGCCGTTACCATATGTCCGCCATAGGTAATGTGGAGTTTTTCCAGAAAGGAACTAGCAGTAATAAAGGTAACGGCACTGATCGATCCGTAGGTTGCTGCGATCGCCGCTGCGTTATACGGATCGAGCTTGATTTTGAGAATAAAAAAGGTGTACACTGGAACTGCCGACGCTAGTACAATTGCGGCAATTAGCGTCGCGGCAATTTGAGGACTGAACCCACTTTCTTGCAGTTCGTAGCCTCCTTTAAAGCCAATTGCAACCAGTAAATACAGCGAAAAAAGTTTGGGAAGCGGTTGAGGAATCTCCAAATCAGACTTACAAAAAACAGCCAGCATCCCCAGAAAGAAAAATAGCACTGGAGGATTTAGGATGTTAAATAGAATAAGACTTCCATCCATAAGCGGTGTCTGTGAGCGTGTAGGAACGAATGCTTCATACACCTTAATGAAGATTAGTTAAGAAGATCGTGAGGAAGGATTAAGAATCTTCTTAGATTCGTAAAATAACCCTCTGTGGGTAGAAGACAGTTTAGCAAGGGAAGAGCTACTAACCCCAATGGTGCGTTTCGTTCCTCAACACACCCTACCCACTAACCAACCTGGCATTGGGCAGTTGCAATATAAAAGTCGTCCCCCGATCGATCTGGGAGCGAACGGTTAGGGTTCCACCGTGTAACCGAGCGATTTCGGCGGCGATCGCCAGTCCCAATCCCGCACCCCCGGTACTGCGAGAGCGAGCGCCTTCTACCCGGTAAAAGCGCTCGAATAAATGGGGTAAATGCTTGTCCTCGATGCCGACTCCCGTATCGCGAACCGTGACTTCCACGCGATCGCCGCTTCGGTTTGCTTTCAGCGTTACCGTCCCCCCAGGGTGAGTGTGTTTGAGTGCATTGTCCACCAAATTTAAAACGAGATTGGTCAGATAGTCGGGGTTGCCTCGGATCGATAACCCCGGTGCGATTTGCACGTCTAACTCGATGTGCTGCGCTTCTGCCAGGGGTTGCATTTGTTCGGCGAGTGCGGCGAGTAAGTTGCTCAAATCCACCCCTTGGGAGAAAGACGGCAGGCGATCCTGGCGTTCCAACCGCGACAGGTACAGCAAACCATTCGCCAACCGAATCAGGCGATCGGCTTCTCTCTCCAAAATCGAACTCTCGCGATCGGGATTTTACTGAGATCTTGCACCTTTTTCAAGAACTTTTATAGCAATTCGCCGCCTCGCGATCGGGATATCCGTTGTTCTACTCCAACTCTCTTGACGAGTTCTTGACTTTTTTTGTTTAGAGTGAACGAACAAATCCAAATTCCATGGAGAGATCGCTCTATGAAAACCTCAACAAAACTCATTTTGATGAGTTCCCTGCTGGGAATTCTAGGATTGGGTGGGGTTATCCGTATAGTTTATGCCGCTCAGCCCCAAATACCTATTGCCACTATACCCGAGCATCAGAGCAGCCATCCAATTGCACGAGCTAACGATGATGGGGATGGCGAAACCCAGGATGATACTGAAGAACGACAGGAATCTTTCCAGTTACAATCTCTCGCTACAATCACCCCTCAACAGGCTCAAAAAGTAGCTGAAATCGATCGAGGAAGTCCAGCTAAACGCATCAAGTTGGAGAATGAAGACGGAAATCTAGTCTATACCGTTGAAATCGGACAACAAGAAGTGAAAGTCGATGCGGGGAATGGTCGCATTCTCTACACCGAGGCACTCGATCGAGAAGACGAAAAAACTGAAGCTTCCCACCCTCGCAGCAGCATTCAAGTGAATGAACCTCCAGGTGGAGATGGGGATGGCGAAACTAATGA
>DVED01000102.1 GCA_015295945.1 Oscillatoriales cyanobacterium M59_W2019_021
GAAAGCTTGATGAACAATACGTTTGAGTCGATTTTACTTCCTGCTTCTACCAAGGGAGTCGGTGAGTCAGTGCGGTCTTGGGGTCTCCCCAAGTAGAGCAACTGACGAACCCGTAGGGCTCGCTCTTGTCCACAGACGTTAATTTGGCCGTAGCTCGACCTATTTTTTACAGATTTTTGGCTGCGTTTAAATCTCTGTCTATTTTGAGATGACAATGGTTGCAACCAATTCTGTAGTTAACCCTCTAGGAAGCATGCCCAGGAGCATACTTCCTAGAGGGTTAGGCACTTGTCACTCGGCGACTTACTCCTGAGTGACTTCTTCACTGGCAACATCTAGAGCTTTTTGCTCACCACTACCCGCGAGTTCACTCACCTGTACTTTTACGATATGGCGGCGGGCATGTTCCGCTTTGGGCAGCGTCAGCGTGAGTAAACCATCGGCGTAGTTTGCCTGAATTCGATCGGCGTCAATTTCAGTCGGTAAGTTCACTAACCGCTGAAACTTGCCGTAGGCAAACTCTGAACGCAGGTAGGTGGCTCGATCGTCCTGCGGTGGATAGGATCGTTCCCCAGAAATAGACACCGCGTTGCGAGTCGCTTCAATGTTGATGTGGTCGCGGCTAATTCCCGGTAGAGCTACTCTGAGTTGGAAGTTGTCAGGGGTATCAATCAGCTCAACGGTGGGCCACCAGACCGTTTCAACTTGTGACTGACCCGCCATGTCGTTAAAGATCTCATCAATTTGGCGACGGAGATTATCCATGCGTTCGAAGGGTTGCCAACGAATCATCATTGCATCAGCCTCCTTTGATTTAGATTGATTCAACTCGTGATTCAACTCGTTCCGAATAGCTGAGTGAGCCAGAACAACGGGCAGAAACAACCTGTCAATCGGAAAAGTTAGGTTTGCGCTGCGTGCCTGTTTTTGCTCTAATTATTTATGTATCAAAGCGCCTTTGTATCGGCTAGATCGTCTCTCTCTACCTTAAAAGGACGGTTTACCGCTCCACTTCAGAGATTTCTTGTAGTTGGTGCAGGGGTCCACGAGCGGAAAGTCTCAACTTCAAGCCTTGAAGCCATTCCTATCCGTCGTCTTCTGCCAAAAAATATCCTAATAGTGAGTCAATACGATGCCAGTTGAAACCGAAACCCAGCGATCGCGTCGCACCCCAGAGCCTCGAAAATTTGGTAATAGTCTGGCGGTCTTCCTGCTGACGCTGTTTATTTTGAACTTTGTGATTTTTCCAGCCCTGACCCCGCGACCACCGGAGGTTCCCTACAGCGATTTTATCGAGCAGGTAGAGGCAGGTAAGGTAGAGCGGGCTATCGTCACGCCAGAACGCATTCAGTACGTACTCAAGCCAGAGCCTAGCCAAACTCCTGAAGGTAAAGTGGCGGCTCCACAAGTATTGGTGACGACGCCAGTGGCGTTGGATCTAGACTTGCCTAATATTCTGCGCGAACATGATGTGGAATTCGCAGCCCCACCCCCCAACAATTTGGGCTGGCTAGGTACGGTTTTGGGGTGGGTGCTGCCGCCCCTGATTTTCTTCGGGATTTGGGCCTGGCTATTTAATCGGGCACAAGGGAGTGGCCCTGCCGCACTGACTGTTGGCAAAAGTAAGGCCCGCATTTATTCCGAAGGTGATACTGGGGTGACGTTCGCAGATGTTGCCGGGATTGATGAGGCCAAAGCGGAGCTAGAAGAAATTGTCGATTTCTTGAAAAGGGCCGATCGCTATGTCAAGGTGGGGGCAAAAATTCCGAAAGGGGTGCTGCTGGTAGGGCCGCCCGGTACAGGGAAAACACTACTGGCTAAGGCGATCGCCGGAGAAGCCGGAGTTCCCTTTTTCAGCATTTCAGGCTCCGAGTTCATTGAGCTGTTTGTTGGGGTAGGAGCTGCCCGTGTTCGCGATCTGTTTGAACAGGCGAAACAACAGGCTCCCTGCATTGTGTTTATTGACGAGCTAGATGCTTTGGGCAAATCCCGTGGTGGAGGTGGACCTTTCGTGGGTGGTAACGATGAACGCGAACAAACGCTCAATCAGTTACTCACTGAAATGGATGGCTTTGATGCCAACTCGGGGGTCATTATCTTAGCCGCAACCAACCGCCCGGAGGTGCTCGATCCCGCCCTACGGCGGCCGGGACGCTTTGACCGTCAGGTGGTGGTCGATCGCCCCGATAAAATCGGGCGAGAGGCGATTCTCAAGGTTCATGTTAAGAATGTCAAACTGGCAGAGGATGTCGATCTCGAAAAAATCGCGGTACGTACCCCCGGTTTTGCTGGGGCTGACTTAGCGAACTTGGTGAATGAGGCGGCGTTACTGGCTGCTCGCAATAATCGAGAAGCGGTCACCATGGCTGACTTTAATGAAGCAGTTGAGCGGGTTGTGGCGGGTCTAGAGAAGCGCTCCCGCGTTCTCAATGAAACCGAAAAGAAAACCGTGGCCTATCACGAAGTGGGTCATGCCATTGTGGGTGCTCTGATGCCCGGGGCAGGCAAGGTGGAGAAAATCTCTATTGTGCCTCGCGGCGTTGGCGCGTTGGGCTACACCCTGCAACTGCCGGAGGAGGATCGGTTTTTGATGATTGAAAGCGAAATCCGAGGCCGGATTGCCACCCTGTTAGGGGGCCGTTCAGCAGAGGAACTGATCTTTGGGGAAGTGTCCACCGGAGCTAGCGATGATATTCAAAAGGCAACGGATTTAGCCGAGCGATCGGTGACCCTATACGGCATGAGTGATGAACTTGGCCCGGTGGCGTTTGAGAAAATTCAGCAGCAGTTTCTTGAGGGCTACACCAACCCCCGTCGCCCTGTCAGCCCGAAGGTGGCTGAGGAGATCGATCGTCAGGTAAAAACCATTATTGATGGAGCTCATCACATTGCCCTGAGCATTTTGCAGCATAACCGGCAGTTGTTAGAAGCCACAGCCCAAACCTTGCTACAAAAGGAAATTTTGGAAGGCGAGGAGTTGCGATCGCAACTTGACCAAGCCCAAGCACCCGCTGAACTTGCTCAGTGGCTCAGAACGGGCAAGCTTCCCGAAGGAACGTCACGATCGGTACTAAAAGGGCTTGAAAAATCTTAATTATATTTTTAGGCCTTCGGCTCTTCGTTCGGTTTTGTCGGAACTTTTCGGGAGCCGATACGCCGGAGGCGTCGCGAGTGCGATCGCGCGATCGCCAACGGCTAAAACGAAGTTATTGCGAAGGATTGGAGCTATGCAAGTTTCGGCGGTTCCGCCGCGATTCTCCTTTGGAGACGCTTTCTCGTTCGCCGATTGAGAAACTGCCGAGATCGACGGGATTGGGCGGCGCGATCGCTCGCCACGGTCTATCTACAGAGAGATACCCGAAATAAATGGAGTATAATAGAAAAAGACAAGACAACTGCGAATTCCCACAACAACTTGAATTTTCAGATCCCAACTTCCAGACTGCACGTATCTTTTTTGCCCGAGCGCACTCGCTGTGAAATCGCTTCACCCCCGTTGCTCAAGGATTGTACGGGTTGCAACGCGCTTGATCGCGCTCTGACGGATGACTGGGTTGGGTCGATGAAAACGGCGATCGCATCTAAGGGCGATCGCGGGGTGGGGAAGTTTGCATCGGCGGTTTTCTAAAACTCATTGTCCCCCACAGGGGGCGCTATTCCTGGCGACGTTCGCGGCGATCGCGAACCACCTCCCCTGTTTCATTGTCGTTCATTAATTTAGATCCATCTCTATGCCTATGCTTCAGAAGCAAGTTAAAACTCAGAACTTACCCAAAATCAACGAAAGAATTCGGTTTCCGAAAGTGCAGGCGATCGATACCGATGGAACCCAACTCGGCGTGATTTCCTCTCGCGAAGCCCGAGAAATTGCTGAAGACAAAGATTTAGATTTAGTCTTAGTCAGCGATAAATCCGATCCGCCGGTTTGCCGGATTATGGACTACGGCAAATATAAATATCAACAAGACAAAAAGGCAGCGAAAAAGCAGCAAGGCTCTCAACTGAAAGAAGTTAAGATGCGCTATAAAATTGGGGAACACGACTATAAAGTTCGTCAATCCCAAGCCCAACGCTTCCTTAAGTCTGGCGACAAAGTTAAAGCAACGATCCGTTTCCGAGGTCGGGAAATTCAGCATACGGATTTAGCGAAAGAATTACTCGATCGCATGGCTGCCGACCTCCAAGATGTGGGCGAAGTGCAGCAAGGACCGAAAAAAGAAGGGCGGACGATGATGATGCTCGTGGCGCCGAAGAAATAAACCCTACGGATCTGCACCGTCGAGTTTGACGGAGATCTCGAAAGGACTCAGGAGCGATCGCCGCCTCTGAGTCCTTTTTTAGCGTCTTTCGCTCGTCTGATCGCCGAAATTGCGGGGGAAGGCGATCGGCTATAATCTACGTTAGGATACAATCATTTCAAGAGGGGGAGGCACGACCCACGGCGATCGCGGGTCGCTTGCCAATCATTGAGAAATTCTTGAGAAGTTCTTGAGAAGATCGTGGAACGTCTGCTGCGATTGAGGAGTCATCAGGGAATCGATTTTATTCATTCTATTCACTCCAGAGCTCCGTGTTAAATACATCTCCAACTAATCCGCACAACCTCATCGATACTCGCCTGCACGGCACTCGCATGAGTGCATTTCTGCGCGAACTTTTATCGAATAGCGGGCATTTTTTAATCTTTAACGTGCTTTCGGAAATGGTTTTATGGGGTTGGCAACCGTATCTGAAAGCTCCCAGTCATTATTTGATTATCATCGCCCTATGTACGCAAGCGTGGTATTTATCGCGACCGAAGGCAAACTGCTTTTGGGGCAACTTGATCGGGCCGACGATTTACACGCTGACCGATTTACCCTTAGATGGTCTTGAGTTTTTCCAAGAACCCAATCATCTAATTTTATGGATCTTTTGTGTGGCGATCGCTATCTTGCAAGGATTGCGATGTCACTGGACGCCGGGACTTAAAAACTGGATCGTTCCCCTAGAAAGTTTCACCCGTAGCGGCATGTTAATTTCCCTCTACGTTATTTTAAAAATCAAAACGGAACATTTGCCGTTGTCTGGGGCGCAAATTCTCGATTTTTTTAGTACGGCTCACCATCTATTCTTTCTATACAGTACGACCGCCATCGGTCTATTAGTCGGCTTGCAAACCTTGCAAGTGACCCAGCAACAGAAAACCTTACAAGAAACCGCCGTCGCGTTACGCAATTTGGCGCAATGGGGCTTGGGAACTTACGTAGTGAGTACTGCGATCGCCGATCCCGATGCCTTGGGATTTCAGCGCCGCGATCGCGCCATCGTCTTCCTCGACGTGAGAGGATTTACACACTGGTGCGAACAAACCGCCCCCGACCGCGTGGCTCAGGTTCTCAATACTTACTACAATGGTGTCGAACCGGCTGCCGCCGAATTCGATCCCTTGCGGATTACCCTGACGGCGGATGAAGTGATGGCGATTTATCCCACGGTGGAACAAGCGGTCAACGCCGCCCAAAAAATGCGCAACGCAGCGAGTGCCGTCCTCTCGCCCTATGGGTTGGGCGCTGGATGTGCGATCCACTACGGCATTGTTATCGAGGGACTTTTTGGCAGTCAAGAGGTGAGAACTTATACGGTAATCGGCGATGTCGTCAATACGGCCAAACGGATCGAAAGTGAGACCCCTGCCGGAGAAATTACCATTTCCGATGCCGTTTACCGACAGCTCGGCGATCGGGTGATCGTCGAACCGTGCGAGGCGATCGCCGCCAAAGGCAAAAGCAAGCCAGTCGCCGTCTGGCGGTTGCTCGGATGGCGTTAGTCTCCCGATCTCCCCGATTTGTACCAAAGCAGCGAGATCGGGTTCTGTTGACTGAGTCTAAGATCTATCTTCAAAACCCCCACCAACTCAAATTCAGAAGATGCCGAGTCCCAAACCCACAATACTCAGCAAAGCCACAATCGTGTAAAACGCTGCCACCACTTGCAATTCAGACCATCCCGATAGTTCGAGATGATGGTGTAAAGGAGCCATCCGGAACAAACGCTTGCCAATTCCATCTGCATTTTTCGTAGCTTTGTAATAGGTCACTTGCAGGATCACTGAGAGGGTTTCGACGAAAAACAGACCGCTGAGAATGAGTAAAATCAAGAGGTGATTGGTGATAATCCCAACGGCAGCTAGCGCCCCTCCCAATGCCAGAGATCCGGTGTCGCCCATAAATACAGAGGCAGGATTGCGATTGTGGGCGAGAAAGCCCAAACAGCCGCCGCTCAAGCAGGCACAGAAAATTGCCAAACTCGGAGACGCGGAAGCCACGCTCGCGCCCAGTCCTAACAGTGAGATCGCCCCAGTTCCCGCCATCAGTCCGTCCACGCCATCGGTGAGGTTGGTGGCATTGCTTTCGGCAACCAAGACAAACCCCGCTAGGGGCCAAAACAGCAAACCCAGCGGCAACGACAATCCCAACGGTAAGGCAATGCGCGTCAAATTTTCCGCGTAGGGTTGGAAAGCCACCCACACACAAAAGAGAGCGCCAAATCCGATTTGCAGCGCTAACTTCGTGCGGGGAGAAATGCCCTTATTTGACCGGCGGCGCAACACCTGCCAATCATCCAACCAGCCAATTAAGCCGTAAGCCAGAGTTAACAGAGAAACGCCCAACAGCGCAGTGCGATCGGCGGGCGTCACGGCGGAAGAGAATCCCGACCACAAAATCGCGATCGCCACGGCAACGGGAATAAAAAATACCCCGCCCATCGTCGGCGTTCCTGCCTTCTTCAAATGAGCTTGGGGACCGTCCTCGCGGATATACTGACCGGCTTTGAGCGCTCTGAGCATCGGCACGATCCAATATCCCATAGCAACGGTCACCGCCGCCGAAATGGACAGCGGTAACGTCAAAGAGGTTTCCCAGGTCGTCAAACGCCCGCCTTCCCAATCGAGGAACAAGGAAACGAGGCACAGACCGACTGCGAGAACCCACGACAGAATTCGACCGGAAATGGACACGGGTCTGTCGTATAAGTTAGTATCCACTTAAATTTTGACTCCTCTACACCTTGAAAAGGCAAATTTTAACTCAGGGTCATCCTAGTCAATTTCGGCAACCTCGTCAATATCTTTATATCTCGATCTCTTCCTCCTCCTCATCATCGAAGCCACCATCTTCGCCCCCCATGAGTTCGGCAATTTCTTCCTCTTCATCGGAATAATCCCGTTCGTCATCATCTCGGGGGATCAAGCGTCCGTTAGAACGCAACCAGTCGAGAATCGAGGTTTCTTGTCCGAGGGGAATGACTTCAGCCGCTTCGTGGCGGGGAAATTGTCTTAAAGACGGATTGTTTAACTGACTCATGAATTTCTCTCAAAAGAATGGGTGGGTTAGAGCGACGATCCGTTAGCGGTCAGCCTTCAGCTAGACATCCACAGATCGGTCATTGTCCCAGAATATCTGGTTTTTCGATCGGTTCGGCGTCCGGTTTCCCTGCCGCCAACTTCAGGACAACAGCTATCTTGACTCGATCGCGGAGCAACGCCTCTAGAGTTTCGCCCCTCGAAAGATCCGGGAAAATTTCGAGCGTACGGTTTTCAATTCCCATTGAAACTGTAAGCTCGACCCTTTATTTTAACCTCAGCACGGGATCGGAGATTTTCGGGTCAGGGCTGGTTACGGGTCATTGTCTCCTCACCCCGTTTTCACAATTTAAATGCGAAACAGCTTAACGCCGGGAGCGATCGCTCAAACGCCATCGGAGTCCGAAGGAGAGTCCGATCGATCGCCGGATAAAAATTGAGAGGGCAGCATCAGGAATAAGAGAGAAACCAACCCCACGATCATAATCCCGATACCGATCGTCGGAGATAAGCCGTTCCAAATTAAAGACGGACAAGAAGCAGTCGCTAAACTCAGCAGCGAAATCACCAGCAAGCGTTTTCCCACGTGCTGGTATCCCATGCGCATAATTAAACTCATGCCTTGAATGCAGAGAATCGCCTCGCTAGAGACGGTGGCGATCGCCGCTCCCATACCGCCAAAATCGGGAATGAGCAGGGCATTGAGACCCATATTCGAGGCTGTGGTGATCGATAAAATCGGCGGTAACGATTTCTCTTTCCCCGTGGCTTGCAGAAAGCGATGAGACAAATTCCCAAACATACTAATTCCCAAACTCGGGAGCAAAATCGTTAGAGATTTAATGGACAAGTCGGCAAACTCATCGCCAAAAATTTGCACGAGGATGTTTTGAAACGTTCCAGCAACCACCACCACCGGGAGAACCACACCCAACAGCAAGCGAGTGGATTTATATAACTGCTCCGGCAACCGACCCGGATCGTTGGCGTAACATTTCGCAAACCGGGTAAAGGCAACGTAAAACACTACGCGGGGCAGGGCGAAAAACATCTCCATAATCCGGTAAGACGCACTGTATGCCCCCGCTTCTCCGGCAGGCGCCATGGCTTTGAGCATTACCACGTCCACCTGGTAGTACAAAATCCAAAGAACGCCCGATACGGCAAAAGGGTAGGCGATTTTTAAGGTTTCCAGAAAGTGACCGGGGGTAATCGGCGACCACAGGCGGAGGCGGCGACTCAGGTAGTAAACCAGTCCGACGATATCCAAAGAACGGACGACGACAATTGCCACCACCAGCCAAACGACATTCCGCGTCAGCACCAAGACGGCGCCTGCCACCAGGACGGTTGCCGATCGCTCCAACGCGACGGAAACCGTTTCCCCTCGAAACCATCCCCGTCCCCGCAACACGCCGCGCAGCGTCATTTTCATGGCGCGGCAAATTTCCGAAAAGACGACGATATAACAGATGAGAATGCCGTTGCCTTCGTACTTTAAGAGTCTGGCGAGGGGAAAAAGAATCAGAAGAACGGGCAGAGATGTCAGCAACTCCAGCAGGAGATATTGAATTGTCGATTGCGCCCCTTCTTCGGGATTGGCAGCGACTTCGCGATTGAGGAGAACGGGCAACCCAAACTGAATCAACAGCGCCAGAATCGCCCCCAACGCGCTGGCAGCGGCGAAGAGTTCGTAGTCTTGGAGACCGAGAAGGCGTCCGATAAAAATCTGGAAAATCAGGGTCAAGCCGAGGGTAGCTTCTCCCAACAGCGCGTAGAAATAAGACCAATCTAAGCGGGCGAGCAGTTTTCTCATAATTTTAGAAAGGCAAGCAATACAGCCAGTTCAAACCCACCAGAAATAGCAGACACGTTGTCTTGCCGACCCGAAAAAAGCCACCCCCAAACTCAATGAATTCCCCAGAAATTAACGATCGGGCTTCGATTTCATGTCGCGGCAGAGAATCGGCGGGGCGCTCCTCCTTCAGAGTGGCTGCGCGAGCGGAAAACCCCAGAACCGAATCGGTTGCCAACCCAGGCGATCAACCCGCCATCTCCAACGCTCTAGTGCAATAGTGTAGCTCAGAAGTGCCAATGCAGACGATCGAGCCCACTCTTAAAGAAGAGGGCAGGGACTTACAAGGGTATGTTTTTTAACCTCAGTACGGGATAAGACAGCTTCCGGTGAAGGTGAGCTTTCTTGAGCAGGGGAAGCTGGGGAGGCAGGGGAGGTAGGGGAAGAGAAACAACTAACAACTAACAACTAACCAACATCCAACCCCCAACCCCAAATGACCAATGACAAATAACCAACCCCAAACCCCAAACTCCGAACCCCAAATGACCCATTACCCATTAATCCCGTTCCGTTCTCACCCATTGCTGCTGGGGACGAACGAGAAACTTGAAGTAGACGGGGATTTTCCAGAGAATGTAGAGTGGGGCTGACAGCAGCGTTCCCAGGGGAATGCGATCGCGTCCGAACTTCGCCCAAGCACTGACGATGGCGATCGCCAAAAACAGTCCTTGAACGCCGAGAATGGCGGCAGTCAGCCAGGAAGCACCCGCAAAGCCCGCAACCACCGCTCCCACGGTCGCCACGCCCCACAGGGCAACTAACAGCGACAGGGGCGGGACGCACAAATCCAGCGCTAATGCTAGCAAATCCCACCGTTTTTGGGCGATCGCCGCTTGGAGCAATCGGGGAACTTGCGATTTCAAGGTCTGTAAGTGACCGTGTTCCCAGCGCGTTCGCTGTTGGGTTGCCGCCTCTGGCTGTTGGGGCAGCACGCCTATCACCCGTGCTTCGAGACCGAAAACGGGGGCATAACCCGCCACGGCTAAATCTAGGCCCAATTGCATATCCTCAACCAGGTTGCTGCCTTCGAAGGAAACGTGGCGCATCACCGACCAGGGAAATGCCATCCCCGTTCCAGTTAACAAACACGGTAGCCCGAATTGCGCCAATCCTTGGGGACGCACCCAATTTTTCACCAGAAATGCCAGTGCTGAAATTGAATCCTTGGGGGAGGGTTGGGGTGGGGTTTCCATCAGATAGGTGGCTTGCACCGGGCGTCCCGTTTCCATCGCCAAGCAGGCTACGGTTTCGATCGCCCCCGGTTCTACGCGACAGTCCGCATCCACCATCACCACCACATCCGGGGGATTCTCGGCGAGGAATTCCATACCGAAATTGACGGCGTATCCCTTGCCCCGGTTGCTGTCATCGAGGCGTTCCAACACTGTGGCGCCCGATCGGCGGGCGATTTCTGCCGTCTCGTCGCTACAATTGTCAGCAACGGTTACCATCCGATCGTTGGGGGCAAGCTGTGGGACGATCGTTTCCAAGGTGGCTCCAATTCCAGCCGCTTCGTTGTGGGCTGGCATTAACACCGCGATCGACGGGCGGGCGGCGAGTTCTTCCCCTCGGCGAATCCGCATCGGCAACAGTGCCGCACAGCACTCGACAACAAACACGGCAATGGGAACTGCCAAACCCAAAGCCACGACTAATAAAAGTACGTTAACCAGTACCAACACGAAGCCTCTCCTATACAATTAGCGATATCTTTTGCGACCGATCTCGTGCGGATCGCACGAGTATTCTCAACCTTGCGGTTGGGTAGATCCACGCTCGTTCTCGGGGTTGCGGGCAATCTCGAGAGCTTTGATAGAGGCTTTTGTTCGTTGAGTTTCATCCCCTCGCTGCCAACCTCCATCCATTGCCATGCTATCTCAGTTGTTGATCGCACCTATTGCTAGTTTAACCCTGCTTTCCCAAGGCATCCCGATGGTGCAACTCCCCAAGATGCTTGCCTCTGTGTCCTCCTCTGCTGAGTTCGATCGCGTAGCGACGCCCAAGGAGAATCGCCCTGTCCAGGTGGCACAGGCAACGCTGCGCTCGACCACTTACATTCTCGGTCCGGGCGATCGCATCCAGGTCAACGTGTTTAACGTTCCTCAGTACAGTGGCGAATTTCTGATCGCCACCGACGGGACGGTCGATCTCCCGGCACTGGGAAAACTGTCTCTGGCAGGACTCACCATCGATCGAGCCAAAGCCTTGCTGGTTGATCGATATACACCCTTCCTGCAACGTCCCGATTTAGTCGCACTGAATTTAATTACCCCCCGTCCCCTGCAAATTGCCGTTGCCGGAGAAGTGAAACGCCCCGGTTCTTACGTCATGTCCGCTCAAGACGGCAGCCAGTTTCCCACCCTCACCCAAGCGCTGCAACTGGCAGGGGGCGTGACTCCAGCAGCGGATATCGGTCGCGTCCGGGTGGTGCGTTCGGCAACGGGAGAGTCGGCAACCCTCGATCTGTGGGCTCTGACTGAAAGCGGCAATGCCAGCCAAGATCCGGTGTTGCTCGATGGAGATAGTATTTTTATTCCCACGGCTAACAGCTTCGACCCCGAACGCACCCGCCAACTGACATCGACGAGTTTCTCCCCAGCGGCAGGGGAACCCGTTCGCGTAGTCGTCGTCGGCGAAGTGCAACGTCCCGGTCCCTATACGGTTCCCATTACCGATGGCAATCAATTTCCCCGACTGACCCAAGCGCTGCAACTGGCGGGGGGCATCCGCCAATCCGCCGATATCAGTCAAGTGCAAATCTTGCGCCCGTCTACTAATTCGTCGGTAACGTTAAATCTGTGGGAGTTGACCCAAAATGGGGGAACGTTGAACGAAGATCCCATCCTCCTCGAGGGAGATAGCATTTTCATCCCCACAGCGGCGAGGATCGATCCTGATCGCACCCGACAACTGGCGGCAACGAACGTAGCGCCTCTAGCGAGCGAACCCGTCCCCGTGGTGGTGGTGGGTGAGGTGTTGCGACCGGGTACGTATACTGTCAATAATGAAACGGGAACTGAAGCGCCAACGGTGACGCGAGCGATCGACATTGCTGGAGGGATTACCGATCGCGCTGACGTGCGCCGCGTGGAACTGCGCCGACTCACGCAAACGGGGCTGCAATCGCTCGAAATCAATTTGTGGGAATTGTTGACTTCTGGGGATGTCAATCAAGATCTGATTTTGCAACCGGGAGATACGATCGCCATTCCCACTGCCCGAGAACTCGATCCCACCGAAGCGGCTGCCCTGGCTTCTGCTAGTTTCTCGCCGGATGTGATTCAAGTGAACGTGGTTGGAGAGGTTCGCAACCCCGGTGCGATCCAAGTTCCGCCGAATACGCCTCTCAATCAAGCGGTGTTTGCTGCCGGCGGTTTCGATCCGGTTCGGTCTAAGGAAAGTTCGGTGGTGTTGGTACGTCTCAATCCCGACGGCACGGTATCCCGGCGACGGATTAAAGTTGATTTCGAGGAAGGGATAGACGAGGATAGCAATCCCATTTTGCGCAATAACGATGTGGTTGTAGTCAATCGTTCCTTCGTGACGACGGTTGCCGATACGGCAGGCGAAATTTTGCGACCCGTGGGCAGCTTCTTCTCGTTTATCAATTTCTTTAATATCTTCAGTGGAGGTAATGGTCGTTAATGGGGGTTTGGGGATTTTAGATTTGGGGTTGCTAGTTGCGCTTTCGCTAGTCGCTTTCTGCTCCCCCTGCTCAAGACAGCTCCTCCTGCGCCCGGTTTCTTAAATCAGGCGATCGCGTTAGGATGATCGCAGAAAGTCGGTAACGGTACGGGCGATCGCCTCTGTCCCATCTTTAGCTAAGGTTTTGGTTGATCGCGGCGGTTGTAGGGGTTGGTGCAAGAAGTCCCAATCGCCGTCAAAAAACTGGGCGGGGGTGATAATTTGATGGCGGGCGTACTCTTGCAAACCGTTTAAGAGGATGGGAGATTCGGCAAACCCTTCTCGGGCGATCGAGACGATGGGAACGTCCCAACGCAGTGCTTCGGCGAAGGTGCTGTAACCGGGTTTGGAGATGAGGCGACCGCACAGGGGCATAAAATCGACAGGACGGTAGAAAGAATCGGAAATTGCAATTAAATTGGGTAACTCGGGGGCTTGGCGATCGAAGGTGATAAACTGCCAGTCGGGGAAGTGCTGCAAGTTGGAGTAGGGAATTTTCTCGAGTCCCAAACCGCCGAAAGTAAGGAGAATGGTTTTTTCCGGAGGTGCGGTTAACTGAAATTGCAATCGCAATTTCTCGAAATCGTGGCGCGGCGATCCTCCGGTCAATCCTACATCGGTGATGTGGGGAAATGCTGACATCGGTTCGTGCAGCGGCAGGCGAAATAGGCGATCGCACTGAGAGAAACACTCGCCAATCCAATCGGCAATCTCCACAAACTCTCCCCCCCATGCCCGATAAATGAAGTCCCAGCCGAAATTTCCGAGCATCCAGCAGGGAATCCCCGCCGCCTTCGCGACTAGGGCGGCTAAGGGGGGCAAATCGGCTAAAATGAGTTGCACTCGGTTGAGGTGAAGGAAACTGACTTCAGCGGCGATCGTCGCATTTTGGGACGATCGGATATGTTTGAGCTTCTCCAATGTGGCATCGAGATCCATCGTCAAACTATCCGGTTGCACGACACCAACATCTAAAGGACGGGGACGGTAGATGAAATCGCCCAGGATATACGACTCTAGCAGCCAGCGCGGTGCCGTCGTCGCCATGATGATGAGAATCTCCGGATCGAGTTGCTGGAGGCAGGCAGCCACCGCCGCCGCCCGAACGGCATGACCGAATCCGTGATTGGTAGCAGCGATGTAAATAATAGGTCGTTGGTCGTTGGTCATTGGTCATTGGTCATTTGAGGTTGTCGTTTATTTAAAGTTTTCCGGTATTTTTTTAATTTTTGTGTAGTATAATAAAGCCTTTAGCTAAAAATTGACGACAGTCGAGAAACTATTGTCCGGTTTTTTCAGTCCAAAAGCTATAGGTTTGGGGAATGAAACCACCAAAGGATTTTCTTATCCCATGTTACCGTTCGTTGGGAGTTCGAGCTTGACTCAGTTGGCGTGGCATTTGATAGTTCATCTCGGGCTAGCTCGCTCCGATCGACCGAAAACGCGAGACCCGATCTCTGGACTCGCGAAATTGTATCGAAACACTAGGAATATTATGAAATCGTTAATTCGTTGGGGAGCCACTTTGGGTTTGATTGGCAGCGCCATTTTCGGTGGCGTTTGCAGTGTCTCGGCGCCAGCTTGGGCATTAAACGAAGACCAAATTGTCGAAAAATTACGAGAAATCGCTGTTTTTACGATTACGGATGCAGATGGAGCGCCATTAGTTGCCTCGATTACAAATGGTGACAATACGCTAACGGAATCGTTCTTTTTCATGAGTCACTCGGATGCGGAAGCATTTATCGAACGACTGAAAACCGAGCAACCCGATATCGCCCAAACCGTTCGGGTGACGCCGTATTCATTAGCTCAGGTTTATCTGATCGGTCAAAAAATTTCGGAAGCCGAAGGAGATTCGCAAGAAGCACCGGATTCCTTGCGATTGATTCCCACGGAATCGGAAGTGCAAGAAGCCATGTCGATTTTACAAACCAATGGCGAGACCGTGCAAAATTTCCCCGGCGTTCCCGTGTTCTTACCGAAAATTGGTGGGGATAGCTATCTCAGCATTCAGGAAGGGGAGCAACAATGGATTCCCATGTTTTTTGATCGGGATCAATTGGATAACGCCATCGCTCAATTTCGGCAGGAACAACCGGAACTGGCGGAATCGGTGACGATCGAAGTTGCCGTTTTGGAAGGGGTGATTCAAACCATGCAAGACAGCGACGATCCCGAATTAGAAAAACTCCTGCTCATTCCCCCGCAAGAGACGATCGAGTTTCTACAATCTCTGCCTCGGGAACAACCGCAGCAGTAAGCTGTCACGCATTCAAATTGTGAATTGAGGCTGAGGGGGAGACGGGGGGACACGGAGACACGGAGAGAGAGTTGCGGCTTGAGCAAAAGTGTGTCAGATCGCAGTTTTAATGCAAAATAGCTTAGTGTCGATCAATTTCAAATTGTCATTCAAATTGTAATGGCAAGCGACACCCGGTTTCTCCCAGAAATCGGGTTTTCAATTTTCTAGACATTGACGATCGAGTTTGAAACATTTGATTTCGGGTTTACAGTTGTGGCAGTGGCGCGAGCGGGCGCGAGAAGAAGCGCAAGCGGCGGAGATTTCTCCGGCAGAAGTGGATTGGTTTCTGGTTACTTTGGCGGGATTGGATCGGTTGAGTTTGCGATTGGGTTCGTTTCGCGATCAAGATCGTTTAGAATTGCCGATTTCGCTAGCAGAATTGACCCAAAAATGGCAGCAGCGAATTCGCGATCGCGTACCGCTGCAATACCTCACCGGAACGGCACCGTGGCGGCATTTCGAGTTAGCGGTTTCTCCGGCGGTGTTGATTCCCCGTCCGGAAACGGAGGAGTTAATCGAAATCGTTGCGGCCGCTTGCGAAGATCCCCAGGGACATTGGGCGGATTTGGGAACCGGCAGCGGGGCGATTGCCTTGGGGTTGGCGACGGCGTTTCCTGCCGCGACAATTCACGCGATCGATCGCTCTGCGGAAGCCTTAGAAATTGCCCGAGAAAACGCTCGAAACTTGGGTTTGGGCGATCGTATTCGGTTTGACTGCGGCGATTGGTTCGCCCCTCTCGATTCGCTGTCCGGTCAACTTAGCGGTATGGTGTCCAACCCACCTTACATTCCTCGCAATGTAATTCCCCAATTGCAACCGGAAGTGTGCCGACACGAACCGCACTTGGCGTTAGATGGCGGTGAAGACGGACTCGATTGCATCCGACATTTGGTGGTAACTGCGCCGACTTACGTGCGTTTGGGGGGGATTTGGGCGATCGAAATGATGGCGGGACAGGCGGAAGCGGTGACGGCGTTGCTGCGCCAGGACGGTCGTTATGAGAAAATTCAAGTATTTCCCGATCTCGCGGGGATCGATCGCTTCGTTCTGGCATCGATATCGCAAGTCGCCGTCAGTTGAGGCAGGGCAACCACGGGGGTATTGCCCCTACAATAATTTTACAAATCATTTAAAAACACTATAGTTACAAATATTAGTCGTTCGATCGAACATCATAGGGATGAAATCTATTGAATTGTTGCTTTCCAATCCCGATCGCACTCGCGCTTTAGGACTGTATTTAGGGCGATCGCTCCCGGCGTGCGTCCTGCTCCTCGAAGGCGATTTAGGAGCGGGAAAAACCACGCTCGTTCAAGGATTGGGCGAAGGTTTGGGCATTACCGATGCGATCGTCAGCCCTACGTTTACCCTGATTAACGAGTATCCGGAAGGGCGAATTCCGCTCTATCATTTCGATCTCTATCGGCTAGAATCCGCCGAAGTGGTGGGATTGCAACCGGAAATATATTGGGAGGGAATGGAAGTCGATCCGGGAATCGTGGCGATCGAATGGTCGGAACGCTTGCCCTACAAACCGTCAAATTACTTATATATTCGGTTAACTCATGAAGGTGAATCGCGACAAGTCGAATTGGCGATCGTCGGGGCGATCGATCTGGATTTATCCGAGTTAGCAATTTCTCTTGTTGTAAAAAAAGAGGTTTGAGAAGGTAAAGAACTCGGAAAGAGCGATGTCGAACTCCACGAGATCTTCTAATAATTCATCCAAAGCTCTAAAGTTGCAAGCTGGTGATCGAATTTCCGATCTCTAGCCACATCGACATTATAGTTTCGATCGCCGAACGCTTCGGCTAACGCTTCAGCAATTCGATCGTCGTCTTCAATCAGTAGAATTTTCATCGATCGAGATCGTTATTTGTTATTCATTCCTAGAAAAAACAATCGTCAAATCACCCCTCATCCATCACAAACATCAAGTTAAAATCGATCCCCCTAAAAGTTGCTCGAACCGGGACTCTAACTCTGCTTTCAAGCGGGGGAAAAGATCGATCGTCGGGTCTTTAGCAATCACCTTTTCCGCCGCATCTCTAGCTAAAATCAGAATTTCGCCATCGTCCACCAAACTCGCCAACACGAAATCCGGCAATCCCGACTGCCGGGTTCCCAACACTTCCCCCGGACCGCGCAACCGCATATCCATTTCCGCGATCAAAAAGCCATCTTGGGATTGTGCCAGCACTTCCAAACGCTGCTTGGCGTCGCTGGTGGCTTTGGGATGGGTCATCAGCAGGCAGTACGATCGATCCCCGCCGCGTCCCACCCGACCCCGCAACTGGTGTAGCTGCGACAGTCCGAACCGTTCGGCGTGTTCGATTAACATCACCGTGGCGTTGGGAACGTCTACCCCCACTTCTACCACCGTGGTTGACACCAAAATTTGAGTTCGATTGAGGCGGAATTGTTCGATCGCTTTTTCCTTTTCCGCCGAACTCATGCGACCGTGAAGCAACCCAATTTGAAATTGGGGAAAAATGGCATCTTTTAGGCGTTCGTATTCTTCGATCGCCGATTTGAGGTCGATCTTTTCCGATTCTGCCACCAACGGCAATACCACGTAAACTTGGCGACCGCTGGCAACTTCCCGGCGAATCAAATCGTAAGCATCCATGCGATCTTTGCCCGATAATACTGTGGTTTGAATCGCTTGGCGTCCGGGGGGCAACTCGTCGATCTGACTGACATCTAAATCCCCGTGTAGCGTCAGTGCCAAGGTTCGGGGAATCGGCGTCGCCGTCATCGACAGGACGTGACACACCCCGTTGAGTCCCTTTTGTTGCAACTTCGCCCGTTGGTGAACGCCGAAGCGGTGCTGTTCGTCGATAACTGCCAATCCCAGTTGGTGAAAGTTAACCGCATCTTGAATTAAGGCGTGAGTGCCTACCAACACCGGAAGTTCTCCAGTTTCCAGTTGGCGGTGAATTTGTCGCCGTTTCGCCGTCCCCGTGGAACCCGTCAGCAACTCCACCGGAAGTTGCAGCAAATTCAACCATCCCACCAACTTCTGATAGTGCTGTTCTGCCAGGACTTCCGTGGGTGCCATCAGTGCAGCTTGGTATCCGGACTGAATTGCCGCCAGCATCGCCACCACTGCCACCACGGTTTTCCCCGCACCCACGTCCCCCTGAACCAAGCGGTTCATCGGTTCCCCGGTGGCAAGATCTGCGAGGATTTCGTCTACAACCCGCTGTTGGGCGTTGGTGAGGCGGAAGGGCAGGACTTCGTAGAATCGATCGACCAGTTGACCTTGCCCCGCGACAACTGCCCCCGCCTGGGGTTTGACGGGGGTGCGATGTTTCAGTTCCTCCCGGCGTTTGAGCATTCCCAATTGCAGGTAGAAAAACTCATCGAATACTAATCTACGACGGGCGAGTTCCAAAGCGTCGCGATCGCCCGGAAAATGGATATTGGTGATCGCCGCTTGCAGACCAATTAAGTCGTATTTCTCCCGCAATTTTGCCGGGAGGGGGTCTTGAAGCTGTTTCGCCGCTGGAAGTGCTGCCACCACCGCCTTGCGCATCACGTCCGCTGCTACCCCTTCTGTGAGGGCGTAAACGGGCAAAACCCGCCCCACCTTCGTCGAATCGATCGCCTCGTAAGCGTTCTCTAACACTTCGATTTCGGGATTGTCGATGGTCAGACCGTACTTATTTTTCTTCACCAATCCCGAGGCAGCGACGATCGTTCCTTTGGGATACATCGACTTTTGGGCGTACTGCCACCGGGGAGAAGTGAACCGCTGTCCCGCATAAAACCGCGTCAGTTTCAGTTGTCCCGTATGGTCTTTGACTGTAATTTGCAGGATCGAGAGTTTTTTATTTTTGGCACTGCTTTGAATGTGGCAATTTTTCACCGTTGCCACCAACGTCACCGTTTCCCCCGGCGTTAATTGGGCGATCGGCACTTGACGGGCATAATCGATATGGTCGCGGGGATAGTAGTACAGCAAATCGCGGACGACGTAGAGTCCCAACCGTGCCAAAACTTCCCCCTTTCGCCCCAATCCCGATAGTTTGGTAATGGCTTGGTCGAGGGAAACACCCTTGCTAGAGGCAACCAGAGGAACGGTACGCGGCGTTTTGGCTGGGGGAGGCGGTTGTGGGGGGGCAGTGAGTTTCTCGACAACACGCTGCATTTGCAGCAAAAACTGGCGGGTGTCGGCAACCAAACTTTGCCGCCCTGCTTCGGTGAGGGCAGCGTATCCGGCAAAGCGATCGCTCATTTCCCGCCACCGACGGCGATCGATCTCCGGCAACACCTGGGGCGGTTGGCTCAAACTCAGCCGCAAAAACTCGCTAAACCGATACTGCCGACCCACCAAATCGGTAAAACCCCGTTGGGCCTCCACAGATAAGGCTTGTTGCAATCGCGTCCAGTCAATTCGTTCGCGATGCGACTCCGGAGGAGTATCGCGGAACTCTGCCGCAGTTCGATCGCTCATAGGTGGGATAATGTTGCCGATCGCCTCGATTGCTAACATGGAAATTTTAGCAGCCGATCGCCCG
Organism: Oscillatoriales cyanobacterium M59_W2019_021; assembly: GCA_015295945.1. GTDB lineage: Bacteria > Cyanobacteriota > Cyanobacteriia > Cyanobacteriales > Geitlerinemataceae > DVED01. Next base: position 19,717 of record DVED01000102.1, read on the forward strand.
TCTTGTCTGAGAAACCGAGTTATTGGGAAAGCGATCATTCCCCGCCGTTGGGCGTTGGCCGACCGAAATTCTGAGGGGAAGCGGGATTGTGGGCAACCTTGGGCTTCCACCAGGGGACGGGGAGGAGCGATCGACGCTGCCCTATCGATCGTTGTTGCAGAAGCGGACAAATCGTCCGAGACTGGAACCCACATCCGCAGATCTTCCCAAACCCTTTGACTTTGAAGGATGTGGCGGGGATCTGCTGCTAAGCCACCGCGTCCGGTAATGGTAAACGAACTGTTGCGCGAGTTCCGACAGGAAGCATTGGCAAACAGGCGATCAACATCGACGGTTTCTTGGGATAACTCCACCAATCCGGCATCGGTGTTGATTTCGGGGGTATTAATCTCGATCGTCCCGTCGATTCCCAGTTGGGAACTGGCGGTAATTCGGCTTTGGGGAGAGACAAATAAACCCGTCGTTGAAATTTGGATATTGCCC
>DVED01000001.1 GCA_015295945.1 Oscillatoriales cyanobacterium M59_W2019_021
CGATCTAAGTCTGATGTCTTAAGAGAGTGCATTCGATCCCTTAAAATCAAGAAAAAGCCGTCCTAAAAGGACGGGGCTTTAGACCCATCTTTTCGGTAATAGGGTTTTGACTGAATGCGGCTACAAATGCCGAGTAGGGGGAGCAGGGGGAGTAGAGGGAGAGTTTGTATAGCCAACATTTAGGTCATCGAGATCGGTGATATTTGCCCGAATGCCCGACCCCGCGAGATCGATCGCGTAGCGACTCCACAGGAGTATCGCCCCTGTTCGGTATTTGCGATTTGCCACATGCTTAATATTTTGTTACAAAGTAAAGAATACTTCAGTAGCAAATCGACGATCGATCTCGTCAGCCGCCTGCTCTAGCCCCGTGCGAACAGCCGAACGCCCCAGATCGATTGCGCGAACCATCACACAGGGCAAATGTTTGGCAGTTTTTCCGGCACAGGTCCCACTTCCAACTCCGACTGGGGCGAGCAAATGCTCGGCACCGTCGCCAGCAAGTCCATCGCACTGCTGTTTTCCGAAAGCGAGTCTGTGGATGTACAAATTCGTTGTTCCCCGCCTAGCAAGCTGTTGCAGGGGACGGTGGATAGCGTCAAGATGGAAGGTCGGCGTTTAGTGATTCGCCGGGACTTTCCAGTGGAGTATATGTCCTTTGAAACCGATGCCGTTTCCCTGGATTTCAGTTCCGTCTTGGGGGGGAAATTAAGCCTGAAACAGCCGACGCAAGCTGTTGCCAAGGTCGTGTTAACCGAAGCCGGGATCGATCGCTCCTTTGGGGCAGAACTCGTTACCAAGCGGCTGTACGACCTGGATTTGCCCGAACTGCTAGAAGTTTCCGGCGGTCAACCCGTTTCCTTCACGGATGTTAGCATTCGCCTGTTGCCGCAAAACCGCCTCGCACTAACCGCCAATGCGGAAACCCCCATTGCCGAACCCGTACCGTTGAGTTTGAGTACCACCATTGCCATTGAACGCCGCAGACGCATTACCTTTACCGACCCGAAGTTCGAGACCGATGAGGTTCCAGAAGAGTTGCGCGATCGATCGCTCGCCTACGGTCAGGCACTCATCCAAATTCTCAATAATATGATCGATCTCGATCGATTTAATCTCGATGGGGTGGTCATGCGTCTCAACCGCCTGGAAACCGAAGGCAAAACCCTCGTATTTAGCGGTTACGCTCAAATCGAACGCTTTCCCAAAACGCCGTAAATCAACCTCAGTATGGGATAAGACAGTTTCCGATGGAGACGAGCGTTCTTGAGCCGGGGAGGCAGGGGGAGAGAAACAACTAACAACCAACCACTAACAAACCCCAAACCCCCAACACCAAATGACCAACGATCTATTACCCATTACCAGTCTTTACCAGAAAATCTCTTAACCCGTACTGACGTTATCTTAGCTCTTCTCGGAGTCGATCGCTTTTGTAGCAATAACATTCAAACTGATGAGGGTATCCATTAAGCGCATACTGCTACAGTCGTTAAACAAACCGAATTCGGAAACTCGATCGCATTCTTCAAATCCCACCTCTGCCAAATACATGGCTAAAATATCGAAATCGAATCCCACCTTATGAACGTCATATTCGTTGCTGTGCGCTCCAAAAATAATACGCATTAGATAATGTCGCTCTAGCGGGGTTAAGTTGGGGTTGAGATACAACCAGCATAAAACTTGTAAGTCGGGAACGCTAATGTAAAGTTTCCCGCCGGGTGTTAAAACGCGATACCATTCTTGTAAGGTTTCGATCAGTTCGTTGTTCAAGCTATGATGAAAATGCTCGAGAACGTGACTGGCATAAATTGCGTCGATCGATTCGTCCTCAAATTGCTCTAAGTTGGCAGCATTGCCGATAAAATCGACTTCGGGACGTTCTTCAATATCGAGAATTTTCCATTCGGGATGGGTTTCTTTTCCACCGATGTGTAGTTTAATTTTTTCCATTATTTGCGATTGCTCTTCGTTGTTATGACTCTAAGACCCACTCGATGAGTGTTTTCAGCTTCTCGATATCAACGACAATATCTTCATGGCGTTCGTCGGGATACGCGAGCTTTTGTAAGTAAACTCCCGGCATCGTTTCCCCTAAGAGATAATAATACTCTAAATCGACAAGATTGCTGACGAGCCAGTAACAAGGGTAAACATAATTGGGTGAAAATATTTCGATAACTTTCGTGCCGGGTTGGCAAAAGACTAAGTTGGTTAAGCCACTCCCGTGGGGGGCAATAACGATACTACAATTTGCCAATAATTCAGCTTGATCTCGGACGGATATCGATTCTAGAGTCGCGCTTCTAAATCCAAACCGATCGAGCAATTTTAGCACTTCATTTTCATTTAAAACTCGGCGACTGTTAGCGTTCGCACGACGAATGTAGAGGCGATCGCGCGGTCGGGACAATTGACCGTCTTCCACACTCAAAAATAGCGTTTTCAAAAAGTCGCACGTCCAAGATGGCATCCACGCAATGCTACCGGGAAAAGAGGGGACGATGAGTTGGCTGGCACGAATTTGCGAACCCGGACTGAGGCTCATTACTTTGGAAGGAGGGATAGCTAAGAGTTGCAGGGATTCTTGTTGAAAGCTTTGTCGATCGTCGATTAAAAAATAATCGATTTCATCCCAGTTAATACCCGAACGCTTCAATAATTCAAAGCGGGGAAGAATGTCGAGCATCCAATGAAAGTAAATATCATTAGAGAGTCCCGATAAAATCGCGATCGTTCCTTCTATTTCGCGGCAAGGCGGTAAAGAATCTAACTCAAAAATAGAGTGTTGGCTGGGATGTTTATCGGGATGTCCGGGTTCGAGAATGGGAGATTCTGGGGAAAGATCGCCTAACAATCGATTATCGGAGCAGATCGTCGCACTGCGAGTTTGACCGGAATTCAACCAATATCGTCCCTGGGGAAGAATAGCAACAAAAGATTCCGGAAGTTGAATCGATCGCCCAAATCGAAAACTGAAGTGAATCGAACGATCAAGCGTTTTTGGAGGTTTGAGTTTGATGACGTTATTGTCAAATATTGTCCGATAACAATCCGATCGTCCTTGAGAGATTGCCCAATCTCGAGTCGTTTCGTAAAAACCTTCAGGAATCCCAACTCGATCGCCCGTAAGATTCCTTTTATCTAGGTTGGGTTGCCGAACAACCTCCGTTTTGGGATGGCGATTGCGCCTCGCTCTTTCTGAGTTTATTTTTACCAATAATTGTTCTAATAAACTCCAGGTTTTGTCATTTTTGTTGACTGATAAATTTAAATATGCTAGAATAAATTTAGAATCTAGTTGGAGCGATTTCCCCCAAAAAGTTTTTGCCTCATTGGGTTGCGATCGTTGCAGCAAAGCATATCCCAAATCGCTATAAGCCGCCGCAAAATCGGGATCGAGTTGAATCGATCGCTCGAAATAACCAATTGCCGAATCAACTTGCTGGAGATGGAGAGAACACAACCCGATTCGATAGGCAATTTCACTGTTTTGTGCGATCGCCAAAGCCTGAGAATAATAGGAGATTGCTTCTGCAAAATATTGAAGTTTTTCTAAGATTTCCCCGACAAGTTGGTATGGTTCGACATTTTGGGAATTGAGGTCGATCGCCTGTTGATAACAACATATCGCTTCGTCGTATTTTCCTTGTTCTGAAAGTGCCGTTCCTAAATACAAATAACTTACAAAGTTTTCGGCATCTAGTTCTAGAGTTTGCCGATAAATGGTTTCGGCAAGATCCGCTTGATGGCGATCGAGAAATTGATGACCTCGAACTTGTAAAAAACTCAATAACTCAGCCATTCCTCGTTGGAATTCTTCCGGACTTTCCTCGAGAAAGGGCGACATCCAAATCGTTTGCGCGTCTAATTCCTCGCCTTGGAGCAAATACACAAGTCCCAGATTCCAGTAATGCGCGAGTACGTCGGGTTGCGATTCCAGACAGTGCTGGTAGAGAGCGAGTGCCGTTTGATACTCACCCCGTTCTAAGTCAAAACTCGCTTGTTTTAAAAGTTTATCGATCTCGAGATCGTCCATAATTTAAAGCACTGAAAATCAAGAATTTTGCGATCGACGGCGTAACTCCTGAATATTATATCCATTACCACCTATTTGAAATTGCTACCTATCAGATGCGGAAAACGTTTTCCTCCCATCTGGAATCTGCCCGTGAAAATGCCCATGAAAAAACTGCCCCATTTGGGGCAGTTTAACTCTACGAGTTGACTCTATAGGTCTAAAGTTGGGAACTTAAGCGTCGTAGTAGAGGACGTACTCGAAGGGATGGGGGCGCAACCGCATGGGGTTGACCTCGTTATCGAGCTTGTAGGTAATGTAGTTGTCGATGAACTCCTCGGTGAACACTCCGCCTTCGGTCAAGAATGCGTGGTCTTTTTCCAACGCAGCTAGGGCGCCTTCCAAGGAACCCGGAGTAGACGGAACCTTGCTCAACTCTTCCGGGCTGAGTTCGTAGATATCCACATCCAGGGGTTCGCCGGGATCGATTTGGTTCTTGATGCCGTCCAATCCAGCGCACAGCATCGCCGAGAACGCCAGGTAAGGGTTGGAGGCGGCGTCGGGGCAGCGGAATTCCAAGCGTTTGGCTTTGGGATTGCCTCCCGTCAGCGGAATCCGGATGGAGGCGGAACGGTTGCCTTGGGAGTATGCCAAGTTCACCGGAGCTTCAAAGCCGGGAACCAGACGCTTGTAGGAGTTGAGCGTCGGGTTGGTGAAGGCTAGAACGGCGGGCGCGTGGCGCAGCAAGCCGCCGATGAAGTGCAGTGCCATTTGGCTGAGGTCTGCGTATTTGTCGCCGAAGAACAGGGGCTGTCCGTCTTTCCAGATGGACATATGGGTGTGCATCCCGCTGCCGTTGTCGTTGAACACCGGTTTGGGCATGAAGGTTACGGTTTTACCGTACTTGCGAGCGACGTTTTTGATAACGTATTTGTAGGTGAGGGTGTTGTCTGCCGCTTCGATGAGGGAGGCAAACTTCATCCCCAATTCGCACTGTCCGGCGGTTCCCACTTCGTGGTGGTGCTTCTCGATGGGAACGCCGCATTTGCCCATGGTCAGCAGCATTTCGCTGCGGATATCTTGGAGGGTATCCGAGGGGGCGACGGGGAAGTAGCCGCGTTTGTAGTTGGTTTTGAAGCCCAGGTTGCCGCCAGCTTCCACGCGACCGGAGTTCCACTGGGCTTCGACGGAATCGACGTGGTAGTAGCCTTCGTGTTCGTTTTGGTCGTAGCGAACGTCGTCGAAGATGAAGAATTCGGGTTCCGGACCGCAGTAGACCGTATCGCCGATGCCTGTGGATTTGAGGTATTCGATCGCTTTTGCCGCGATGGAGCGGGGATCGCGATCGTACCATTCTCCCGTTCGGGGTTCTTTGATACTACAGATCATGCTCAGGGTCGGGACTTCCATGAATGGATCGATCCATGCCGTTTTGGGATCGGCAACCATGGACATATCCGAAGCGTTGATGGCTTTCCAGCCCCGAATGCTAGAACCGTCGAACGCAACCCCTTCGGTGAAAGCCTCTTCGTCGATCAGGCTGCGATGAAACGTGCAGTGCTGCCAGATGCCGAACAAATCGATAAACTTGAGGTCGATTAGCTCGATGTTCTGGTCTTGAATCATTTGCAAGACTTCTTGTGGAGTCTCAGCCATGGGTTTTTTCTCCCTATACTATTCTGGAAAAATTGTGGCGTCTCGAGCGCCAGTGTTTTCTTCTCCCCCGAAGGTGGCTCTGCTTTCAGGAGGCAAGCGCGTTCGGGACTCGATCGAATCTGCACCTGAATCATCGTAGGGACAGGCGTAGCGATAATTTGTAACGTAGGCTACCGATCGCCAATTAAAAGAATATTAAGGATTGTGGCAAAACTGAGTTAGAAGGGGTCAGAACCGTTGAGAATAATATTTTGCCAGGTCTGACTCGGCGATCGCGCGGATCGAATTGGCGCTCGGGGTTTCCCGTTCCCCTACCGATCCTCTAATATACGAGTGTGCGCGAGTTTCGGCGCTTCAGCCTTTTAAGTCCAACCTTCATTCAGTCAACGACGCTAAAAATCAGGTTCATGCAAGACGCAATTACAACTCTCATAAAAAACTACGACATTACGGGACGCTACCTCGATCGCGAGGCAATCGATCGGCTGAAGTCCTATTTTGAAACGGGTACGGCTCGAGTGCAAGCGGCGGCGCTCGTTAACGCCAATGCTGCCGATATCGTCCGGCAGTCCGGCTCTCAACTGTTTAGCGATTTGCCCGAGTTGATTCGACCCGGCGGCAATGCGTACACCACGCGCCGTTATGCCACTTGCTTGCGAGATCTGGATTACTTTTTGCGCTACGCGACCTATGCTTGGGTGGCTGGCAATACGGATGTCCTCGACGAACGGGTACTGCAAGGCTTGCGAGAAACTTACAATTCTCTGGGCGTTCCCGTCGGTTCGGTGGTCATCGGCATCGGCATTATGAAACAAATTGTTAAGGAGAAAGTGGAAGCGGCTGGCGTGGCTGATTCGGGATTTGTGAGCGAACCGTTCGATCACATGATTCGCGAGTTGGCGGAAACGGATGTTTAAGAGGGAATTGGTAATTGGGAATTGGTAATTGTTAATGGGTGATGGGGAATGGTTTAACGCCATTACCCCCGTGTCCGCCGATTCTCAACCAACATCGTCGCGCCGCAGCGATCGACCCAATTCTTGAAGTCTCTATCCGAAACGTTCGATGGGGAAGTCCCAGATTCAGCCATTTGGCGGATGCCTCTTCCCGTCGCTCGCGCTTCAATGAGGCTAGGTACTCTGAGGGTTAGACACCCGCAGAAAAGCTCTCATCTATAGGGAAGGTGGGGGCTTTTTTTATGAGTTGAATGGGTTAAATTCAAGTTGCGGGCGCTCGACCCAATGACCAAAGACCGATGACAAAGGACGATTTGAATGTTCGATTACATTATCGTCGGTGCGGGATCGGCGGGTTGTGTATTGGCAAACCGTTTGACAGAAAATCCCGATCTTTCAGTTTTAGTATTAGAAGCGGGACAGAGCGATCGATCGTCCGCCATTCATACTCCGATCGCCTTTTCCAAACTGTTTAAAACCGAGTACGATTGGGCGTACGAAACCGAACCGCAACCGCACTTAAACCATCGTCGAATGTATTGTCCTCGCGGCAAAGTTTTGGGAGGTAGCAGTTCCCTCAATGCCATGATTTACATTCGGGGACATCGTAGCAATTACGATCGGTGGGCGCAATTGGGGAATTCGGGTTGGAGTTTTGCCGAAATCCTGCCCTATTTCAAAAAAGCGGAACGTCAGGAAAGAGGCGCGTCATACTATCACGGCAGCGAGGGACTGCTAAACGTTGCCGATTTGCGGGACATCAACCCCCTTTCTCGGGTTTTTGTCGAGGCAGCGGTGGAACTTGGCTTTGGGCGACAGCCCGATTTCAACGGTGCGGAACCCGACGGGATCGGTTTTTATCAAGTGACGCAGAAAAACGGTCGCCGCCACAGTGCTGCCGCTGCTTATTTAAAACCGTGTTTGGGGCGATCGAACCTAACCGTGCGGACGGGAACTCAGGTCACGCGCCTGTTGTGGGAGGGGACTCGCGTTGTCGGTTTGGAATACCGGGGGGAAAATGGGATCGATCGCGCGGATGTCCGCCGGGAAGTCATTCTCAGTGCTGGCGCCATCAATTCGCCGCAATTGCTGATGCTGTCGGGGGTGGGTGCGGCGGAAACCCTTAAATCCTTCGAGATTCCCGTCGTGGTGGATTTGCCGGGAGTGGGGCAAAATCTGCAAGATCATTTAATCGCTTGTACGATGTGGGATTGCACGCAACCGCAAACCCTGGATAATGCTAACAACTTTGGCAATGTTTTGAAATATCTGCTGTTCAAGCGAGGGGCGCTGACCTCGAATGTGGCGGAAGCGGGAGGATTTGTCAAAACCCGATCGAATTTAGCCGTTCCCGACATCCAGTTTCATTTCGTTCCCGCCTACTTCTTCAATCACGGGTTGACGAAACGGAAGGGTTTTGGCGTGACGTTGGGAGCAACGTTGCTCTATCCGGAAAGTCGAGGATACGTGGGTTTGCAATCTGCCGATCCCTTTGCCGCACCCGTCGTCCAACCGAATTATCTCAGCCAGGAAGCCGATTTACAAACCTTAATGGCGGGATTGAATCTGGCACGTCAAATTATCAAAGCTGCGGCATTCGATCGCTATCGGGGTGCAGAAGTGTTTCCCGATTCTAGCGTGCGAACCGAAACGCAGATTGTCGAGTATCTTCGCCAAACGATCGAATCGATCTATCACCCCGTCGGCACTTGTAAAATGGGCAACGATTCTATGGCGGTGGTAGATTCTCGGTTGCGGGTGCGGGGAACCCAAGGATTGCGGGTGGTGGATGCGTCGATAATGCCGACAATTGTTGGGGGAAATACCAACGCACCGACGATTGCAATTGCCGAAAAAGCGGCGGATTCGATCTGGGTCGATCGATAATGTCAGAGTTTAGACGTCAAAATTTCGGAGTGGGAAATTCAGGATCGATCTTTACCCGTACCGAGCCAATTTTAAAAATCTAGTTTTGAGATCCGTGAGGAAAAAGCGATTGTGAAATTTTTCAAGTTTTTATTGTTGGCAATTACTTCTACTTTGTCGATCGTTTTTGGGGTTAGCCATCTGGATGATTTACCCGGATTGGCATCGACACCGCATTCGATCGCAGAACAAGCAGCGGATCTAACGCAGCAGGGACACCAATATTTTGCCGTGGGAAATATCGATGGGGCATTTCACGCTTGGCAAGACGCAGAAGAAAAGTATCGAGAAATTGGCAATGCGGAAGGAATAACAGGCAGTCGCCTCAACCAAAGTCTCGCGTTACAAGCCATGGGTCAGTCTCGTCGTGCCTGCAAAACTTTATTAACGACCTTAAATTTAGAAACGACTGAAAATAGTCCAGAATATTCCCCACTTTGCGAACCTCAAGCCCCAGAAACTATTGATTTTTCCCTGATTGATTTGTCTTCAATCAATACGATCGCCTTGCGAACTTTAGGAAATGTTTGGAGATCGATCGGAAACTTCAAGTTATCCCAACTTTCTTTAGAAAAAAGCTTAGAAATGGCTCGATTTTTGAACGATAGATCGGCGATTAATGCGGCACTATTGGGTTTGGGAAATACGGAGGAGGCATCCTACGAACGACTGCGAGATTTATTCAATCGAACGGGAAAATCGACCGATCGCAATCGAGCGATCGAGCGGGCCAAAGCCGCTCTTCATTTTTATCAGCAAGTGGGAGAAGGAGAAGCCGATCGAGCAAACCTAAATCGCTTGAATTTACTGTTAAAATCGGTCGCTTGGTTACAGGAAGAAGAGAGTGATAATACGGCAGACGCTGTGGCGATCGCCGGCAGGGCTTTGCAGTCTGAAATTTTACCTTTAGCAGAGAAAATTATTGCCAACAACGACCGGTTTTCTGATTTTCAACCCATCGATTTCATTTATGCAAATTTAACCTTAGCTCGCAGCTTCAGCCAAATTCACACTTCCCCTCAGTTAGAAGAAGTTGCCTTCCTTGCAGCTAATGAAGCTTACCAACACGCTCGACAATTGCCGGACAATTTTCGCGTTGAATCCGAAGCATTAGGAACGATCGGCTATCTTTACGAAGGCACTGGAGAGTATGCAAAAGCTCGCGAATATACCCAGTCAGCCTTGAGTTTAGCGCGATCGAGTCGTGCGGAAGATCTAATTTCTCAATGGTCTTGGCAACTGGGACGAATTTACAAGAATCTTGAAAATATTGATGGATCGATCGCCGCCTATCAAATGGCAGTCAACAGTTTGGATGTCGTTCGCAAAGATTTATTAGCAATTAATTCTGAGTCGCAATTCTCTTTTCGCGAAAATATTAAACCCGTCTACGAAGAATACCTCAATTTATTGCTGCAATCGCCACAACCCACTCAACATGAAATTAAACAAGCACTCGAAGTGAGCGATCGCTTCCAAACCGCAGAATTGGAAAATTTCTTAAAATGCAACTTATCCACCGATCGAAGCTTAGAAAACTCGAGTTTTAAAGTGTTAAAAAACTCAGCTAATAGCTCTACTAATTCATCAGTTGCCATTATCCGAGTTATCGTTCTCGAAAAGTTCGATCGGGCGATCGAGATCGTTCAAAATTCTTCGTCGCATCCCGAGAGACTGCTCTATCGCCAACTTTCCGGGAAAGATTGGTTGGAATTACAGAGCAAAGTTAAAGCTTTGAAAACAAAATTGGGTAATGAAGAATTCAGAACTGCCGATCCAGAGTCGATAAAAACTCAAACCCAAGCGATTTACCAATTTTTAATTGCTCCAATTCAGGACGATTTACCGGAAAATGGAACCCTCGTTTTTCTCTTAGATAGCACCTTACAAAGCATTCCGATGTCAATTTTGCAAGATGAAAGCGGACGCTATCTCATCGAACACTATCAAATCGCAGTGAGCTTTCCTACCTTCAATTTCAACGCTGCCGATCGTCAAAATAGATTGTCTGAAGTGTTAGCGGCGGGATTATCAGTCCGAGGTGCGAGTTTCGATCTCATTTCCCAACCCTTTCAACCCCTCGAATATGTCACCGCAGAACTCAATACAATCCGAGAAATTTCTCCATCGAGTTTAATTCTGGATGATGAAAAATTCACCACACAAAAATTTGAAAAATGGGTGCAGCAATCTAATTTACCGATCGTTCATATTGCCACCCACGGTCAATTTAGCTCGATTCCGGAAGAAACCTTTATTCTCGCGTACGATCGACCGATCGATGTCGATCGACTGGATGAAATCCTGCGCGATCGCACGGAAGGAACCCGAAAAAAAATTGAATTACTGGTCTTGAGTGCGTGTCAAACAGCAAAAGACGACAAACGGGGTGGTTTGGGTTTGGCAGGCGTTGCCATTCGTGCGGGTGCGGAAAGTACCGTTGCCAGTTTGTGGAATATCAGCGATCGATCGACCTCTGAATTTATGAAAGAATTTTATCGTGCTTTACAACAGCCAAATATTTCCCAATTGCAAGCTTTACGTCAAGCACAGCTTCAATTTTTAACGAATTCAAAGTATATCGAATTAGAATACGATCACCCCTACCATTGGGCAGCATTTGTTTCCATTATCAACTCAATTTAAACGCTATATTTTTCGTTTGAGGCAAAGTATAGATCGTACTTTGCCTCGATTGGATATCAGTTGCTAGCGTCACTTTCAGGTTGACTCGAAATGGAAAACAGTCGTTCCGCTAAAATCGATTTTTCATCTACGATCGTTTCGATCGCCAGTCGATACTCCGTTCCCCAAGAAAGCGGTCGATCGAACCAATCCTGAAATTCGATCGAAATCGTACCATCCGAACTGACTTCTACTTCAGAAAGATCGATTGCGATCTCCTGTTCCGGTTCGGATTCCTCGAGATCTCGGACTCGAAGAATGTAAGATGTAGATCCCTGAACCGCAGACCACGATAGCGTTGGTGTTTGGGTATCTAATTCATCATTGGCAGTTGGACTGAGAATCTCAATCTCATTGTCGGGACTGCGAGGGTCATCGGGAACGCAACTATCTGGAGGGGTGCAATCTATCCCTTCAGCGATTGCAGGTTGTTGGGAATAAACAATTCCAGCGAAAATTAAGACTCCGAGAAATGCAGTCAAAACGCGATCGGTCATGGTATTTTTTTAGCTTTCAGCAAGCGTTGTCGTGCCATTGTCTGCCAGGATAGGATTTCAACTCGATTTTTGGCATCGCCATCGCGACACAGTTGCCACTGTTGTAACGCTTCTATCGTTCGACCTTGAGACTCTCGTACCAGTGCCAACAAACAGTAAGCTTCGGTGCGGTCTTCTTGCCATTGAAGCGCCTCTTTTAAATTATCCTCTGCTTTGGCATAATCCGCCTGCATCCAGTACACCCAACCCAAATTTCTGTAAAGTGCCGATCGTACTTTGGGTTTCTGCGTTTGCTGCAATCCCTGTTCGCTCAGTTCGATCGCTCTATTTAAATCCCCTTGCAAGATCGACAAACGAGCTAAAGCACTTAAAGAATAATCGATCGTCTCGCCACCCAGTTCGATCGCCTGTTGGTACTGAATTCGAGCGCGATCGAATTCTTCCATCTGCTCGTAAATTTGTCCTAAGTTATAAAACGTTCCAGAATTTTGCTCGATTTTTAATGATTTAGAATAATAATTTTCCGCGCATTTAAAATCTTTTATTTTCTGGCAGACCAGACCTAAATTATTATAAGACTTATAATCATCGGGTTGATATTTTAAAGCTTTTTCGTAACTTTTACGGGCTAGATCTAACCGATTTTCTTGTTGTGCTGCTAAACCGCGTTGGTAATAATACTCCGCCTTTTCTGGAAAGGATAAACGGTTAACGATCGAGACCACAACTATCAAAGCCAATAAACTAGTTGCCAAAAACTTAAACTCTCGAGATTGCAGAAAAAAACACAACTGCTTGAATTGATAGCGAATTTGTCTCAATCGCAAACGATGGGGATGCAAATCCGATAACATTTCCATTGCATTTTGTGGTCGATTTCTCGGTAACTGAGCCATTAGCTCGTCAATAAAATCTGCCAACAGAGGAGAAATTTGGGTTGCCAAATGACGCCACTTTAACTGACCGGTTGCCGAGTTGATCGGTAAATCTGTCGGGTGAGTTCCCGTCAGTAAATAGACAAACGTCCGTCCTAATGCAAAAAAGTCCGACTGGGGTAATGCTTTCCCATCAATTTGTTCTTGCGGTGTATATCCACCGGAAATGACACTCGTAACTCGGTCTATATCAGTTTTCAAATTGTCCGTTCTTTTGAGTTTAGCAAGATAGGTATCCGTCAGTTCTCGCACCGCACCAAAGTCAATTAACACCAATTGACCGTCGGGTTTGCACATAATATTCGACGGCTTAATATCGCGGTGAAAAAAACCTTCTCGGTGGATGGCATCCAAAATTTCCAGCAACTGCCTCATCCACACCAATGCTTGTTTTTGCGAGATCTTACCGTGGAGTTTAACCCACTTTTCTAAGTTCAGTCCCTCGATTTTTTCCATGACCAAACAATGGAGAACTCGGGAACGATTGGGAATAGATACGGAAAAGTATCCATCCAAATCAGATCGGGGAATTCCCGGATGGTTCATCCACTGCAAAATCCCGGCTTCGCGCTCGAAGCGATCGATCGCATCCGATCGATCGCTTTTCAAAATTTTCATCACTTTCCGCGTTCCGCGATCGTCCACCTCGAAAAGTTCGGTCGGCAGACGATCGTCTAACGGACGCAGAGACTTCAACAAGCGATACCGATTTTCAATGACAAGGGAGGTACCGCAGGCTTGACAAAATTCCGATTTCTCAGAATTTTGTCGGTGTTGGCACTCGGGGTTAATGCAGAAAATCACATACTATCTAGACCTCGTTAAGTTGGTATTTTTTCACGTATTTCTTGAGAAACTTGGGTAGTTCGTACAAGGTTTCCGATGACTTGGGATTCTTAGAAAATACGATCCAATCGCGATTTTTCAGCGAAACCAATTCTTCCAAAATTTGAGAGGTCGAACCAACCTCAGCAATACCATCTTTGAGGTTGATAAACGAAACTGACTTCGATTGCTCGGCTAAGTAGCAGGCAATTTTCTTCTCCAGATCGCTAAATTTCTGGAATTGACGATCCAAAACTTCCAAAAATTCTCCGTAGAAGAAGCTCCAGGTTTTCGTCTGATCGCGACCGATCGCCGATAAAAATTCAGCCACATTTCCTTGAAACAACTCGGCAATACTCGTGGCTTCAATTTGCAGCAAGAATGGGTTTCCCCCTGCCGCGCGAATCAGATCGTCCCATTTGTCTTCCCCGGTTAACTCGCGATCTTGGAAGATTTTCCGCGCTTCTTCCACCGGAAGTCCGTGCAACGCTAAAGAGCGAGTGGTTTTGGTTGATCGCGCTAGCGCCTCAATTTCTTTAAAGGTTTGGTCGGACGCGATTAACAAACAACTTTTATGCTCGAATTGACCGATTTGTCGGAGCAGTTTCCCATACGCTTCGTACCCTTCAAGGTACGGTTGCAGGCGATTGCCACTTTTAAGAACGGCATCGAAACTATCGAGAACCAGCAAGCATTTCGACTCTTGCAACCGCTCGACCAACTGAGCGATTTGGCTGTCGATATCGGTTTTAGACGGATCGATCGGCGCGCAACCCAAAGATTCCAACAAATCTGCCAGTAACGTTTCTGGAGGGGGAACGTGACGCAGCGATCGCCAAATCAGCCGATCGAATTTCTCCTCTTCCTGAATTCTTTCCGCCAGCTTTTTCGCCAGTGCGGTTTTACCGATTCCACCCAAACCCACCAGCGCCACCAAGCGGCAATGTTCCTCAACAATCCACTGGTACAGTTCGTTCAATTCTGTCTCGCGTCCGTAAAACGTGGGAACGTCCGGCGCTTCTCCCCAATCCCAACGCGGACGATCGCGCCGGGGACGCTTGGCAACGCCGGCAAACCCCACATTCCCAACTTGTTGTTCTTGAAAGCGGGACTGCAATTGCTGCTGGAGTTTTGCCAGCTTCACCGGACCTTTGCCGCCGATCTCAAATTTCTGATAAACTTGACTGAGGCGCTGGCGGATCGCTTCCGGTCGAACTTGCAGCTTGTCAGCGATCGTGGTGATATCGTCGCCGCTCAAAGCTCGCAAAAAGGCTTCTCGCTCCGCACGAGAGAGATTGCGGAGGTCGGCTTCCGCTCGGAGAAAGGCTTGGTACTGAGAATCCGTTAGCAACATAATTTAAAACTGATGTTCGTCATACATTCTGTATATCACATATCTGACGAAATTGACGATCTCGACAACCTTTTTTTTGGTTAAGTTCCGAGAACACTTATATATATCAGATGTATCGCTCGATGGCGATTGAGGCAACCCCCCAGGTCGAGAGCGTTATCTAGAACTCTTGACAGAAAAGGCTGACAGCAGTTGTCTCAATTCAGTCCTCTCTCCTATCTAGGGATAAAACTCACTTCGTCAGCCTTGAATCGACTCATGACACTACAGAAAATCTTAAGCTTAACTCCAGCCTCTCATCGTATATTATTTGACTGTGCAAACGCACTTTCGCAGGTGTAAAACCTTTGCGAAGTTCCGACGATTTAGGACTGTTTATATGATAGCAACAGCACCCTCTCAAACCGCAGCAGATTTACACTCCGGCTTCCCTCCGATTTGCGGTTTGGAAGCCGAAATCGCTGCCGCCGTTAACCACAACGACCCAGTATTTTTACCCACTACAAATCTCCAACTCGACTCGATTAAATCCGGATTTGCGTGTGCGCTACACATGCACCAACCCACCATTCCCGCCGGACACAATGGCGAACTGATTTGTAATTTGCAACATATGTTCGAGCATCAAGGCGAAGGCGACAATCACAACGCCAGTGTCTTCGCTTGGTGCTACAGTCGTATGGGAGATTTTATCCCCGAGTTAATTGCCGATGGCGGCAACCCGCGCATCATGCTCGACTATTCGGGAAATTTGCTGTGGGGATTGCAGCAAATGGGACGCCATGACATCCTCGATAACTTGAAAAAACTTGCCTGCGATTCTCAATATCAACCCTACGTCGAATGGCTGGGCACCATGTGGTCGCACGCCGTCGCACCGTCTACCCCCATTCCCGACCTCAAGCTGCAAATCCAAGCTTGGCAGCATCATTTTGCCTCGATTTTTGGCGAGGAAGCACTCAAACGAGTTAAAGGGTTTTCCCCCCCAGAAATGCACCTTCCCAACCACCCCGATACCCTGTACGAATATATCAAAGCCCTGAAAGAGTGCGGTTATCGCTGGTTGATGGTTCAAGAACATTCCGTCGAACGACCCGATGGTTCCGGGTTGTGGCACGACGATAAGTACGTTCCCAACCGTTTAGTTGCACGTAATTCTAAAGGCGAAGTCATCAGTATCACGGCACTGATTAAAACGCAAGGTTCCGACACCAAATTAGTTGCCCAAATGCAGCCATATTACGAAGCGAAAAGTCGGGGACGGCAAAAAATTGGCGAGGTGGAAGTTCCCGGCTGCGTCACCCAAATTGCCGATGGGGAAAATGGCGGCGTGATGATGAACGAATTTCCTGGCGGTTTCAAACCGGTTTGGTCGATTATTAAAGATAATCCCGATGTGGTTGGGTTCAACGGCACGGAATATATCGAACTGGTCGAAGCTTCAGGGGTTAATCCGGATGATTATCCCATTTGCCAAGCCATCGGTCAACACAAAATCTGGCAGAAAGTTGATCCCGATAACGCGACGTCGGCAGCTGTGGAAAAAGCCATTCAAGAGTTAAACGAAACCGACCATCAATTTCACATGGACGGGGCATCGTGGACGGACGATTTAAGTTGGGTGAAAGGGTATGAAAATGTCCTGGAGCCGATGAATCAACTCAGTGCTAAATTCCACGAAAAATTCGATCGCCGCGTGCAAGAAGATCCCTCGGTGACCAAAACTCCCGAGTACCAAGAAGCCTTACTTTACGTTCTCTTAGTTGAAACCAGTTGTTTCCGCTACTGGGGACAAGGGACTTGGACGGATTACGCGCGGGAGTTATACCGTCGCGGCGAAGAGGCTTTGAATCGTTAGTCGTTCGTTGCGAGTGGGTAGTGGGTAGTTGGTTTTCACCCATTATCCATGACCCATTACCCATTACCCAATTCATGGATTCAATTCGAGTTACGGGAATTCGCGGCTACGGATATACGGGGTATTTACCAGAAGAGCAAGTTTTAGGACAGTGGTTTGAAGTAGACTTGACCTTAGAGACGGATTTAGCGGCTGCCGGAAAGAGCGATCGCCTCGAAGATACTCTCGATTACCGATCGGTCATTTCTGCCGTCGATCGCATTATTAAAACTGCTAAATTTGTCACGATCGAACGGATGGCACAGGCGATCGCCGATGAGATTCTCGCCGACGATCGCGTCCGTCAAGTTCGGATACAATTAACAAAACCCGCCCCTCCCATTCCCGATTTTGGCGGCAAAGTCACCGTCGATATCGTTCGATCGAGAGTGAATACGTAGGGTGTGTTGAGGCACGAAACGCACCATTTGCAGTTTGGGGTTGGGGGTTTGGGGTTGGTTATTTGTCATTGGTCACTGGTCATTTGTCATTGGTCACTGTGTTCTGAACTCCTGAACTCCTCTGTTTATGCTCCTAAGCAGTAAGTATCCTTCCCCAACCTTGCGCGATCGCGCCCTGGAAACCACCTTGCGCGAACGGCGACAGCGACTTGCGGCTCTCGTCAATTTTCCCGTTATTTTGTGGTCGGGAGCGCCCCTGTCGCGCAATTTCCCCGCCAATCGCTATCCCTTTCGTTCCAGTTCTCACTTTCTCTACTTTGCCGGACTCAACCTTCCCAATGCCGCCATTCGCCTCGACTCCGGCAAACTGGAACTCTTCATCAACGATCCCGAACCGGGAGACGCTTTGTGGCACGGCGAACAACCCAAACGCCACGAACTCGCCCGCCTCATCGGGGCAGATGCGGCGTTTCCCCTGACGGAGTTGGCATCGCGAACCGGGGGGGCAGCCACCATTGCCCTACCGACGACTGCCGCGCAACAAGCCTTATTATTGGGGCGATCGATCTCTGAACCCACTAACCCCCAAGGGATCGATCGCGAATTAGTTCGCGCCATCGTTGCCGTGCGCCTCACCCACGATCCCGCCGCCTTAGCCGAATTGAGATCGGCGGCGGCTGTCAGTACCGAAGCCCACAAAGCCGGAATGGCAGCGACTCGTAACGCCCAAACCGAAGCCCAAATCCGGGCGGCAATGGAAGGGGTTATTATTTCCCAAAATATGACTTGCGCCTACAACAGCATTGTTACCGTACGCGGCGAAGTCCTGCATAACGAGCAGTCTTACCACCCCATCGCATCGGGAGACTTACTCCTCGCCGATGTCGGGGCAGAAACCCCCAACGGTTGGGCAGCGGATATCACCCGTACTTGGCCCGTAAGCGGGACATTTTCCCCCACTCAGCGCGACGTGTACGATGTAGTATTGGCAGCCCACGATCGGGCTATTACCGAAGTGCGTCCCGGCGTTGAATACCGCAATATTCACCTCCTGGCATCCCGAGTTATTGCCGAAGGATTGGTGGATTTGGGTATTTTGCTGGGCAACCCAGAGGATTTAGTGGAAACCGACGCCCACGCCCTATTCTTTCCCCACGGCGTCGGTCATTTACTGGGCTTAGACGTTCACGACATGGAAGATTTGGGCGACTTTGCCGGATACGAGAAAGGACGCGCCCGCAGCGATCGCTTCGGTTTGTGCTTCCTCCGCCTCAACCGTCCCCTGAAAACCGGGATGCTGGTAACGATCGAACCGGGTTTCTACCAAGTGCCCGGTATTCTCAACGATCCGCAAAATCGGGAAAAATATCAAGGGGTCGTCGATTGGGAACGCTTAGCTCAATTTGCCGATGTCCGAGGCATCCGCATCGAAGATGACGTTCTCGTTACCGAAGATGGCAGCGAAGTCCTCACCGCCGCTTTACCCACCGAAGCTGGGGCGATCGAGGATCTCGTATGAGAAGCAGGGGAAGCAGGGGGAGAAGATGTTTGCCAATGACCAATGACCAATGACCCACCCCAAATATGCTATGTTTATTAAGATAAATTACAAATATTAACAATACTTTGTTTTACTATCCGTTTACAGACCCAACGGTAGAGGCTCTGGGCGATCGGGAGAGATCCCTATCGTTCCTGGGGTGGAATATCGAACTCAGTCGGCGCTGGCTGACGTTTTGGGCTGCCGTCTTTCTCGTTTCCGTTCCCGTCTTCATCGAAGCGCCCCTCGTCCGGTATTTTCCTGGGTTGAGTTTGTTGCTGACCGGATTTTGGGTGGGATTGAGTGCCGTACTGTTAGTGCGTCGGCAGACGTGGCTGTGGGGGGATTTGCTGCTGGGATTTGCTGGAAGCTGGTTGGCGGGATCGCTGTATTGGGGTTGGTTTCGGGCGGAACCTTTGTGGCACTTACCCATCGAGGCGATCGCCCTGCCGTTACCGATCTGGTGTATTTGCCAGCGTCGGTTATTAGTGGGGAGTTGGTTTGCCGTCGGTTCTCTATTCGGAACCGCCATCACCGATCTCTATTTTTATCTGGTTCACTTAATTCCCAACTGGCGGGCACTGATGCAAGTCGAACCGGATTTCGTCGCCCCCATTCTTCACGAGGCGATCGCCCGAGTGCATACCCCGTGGGGAATCGGTTGGGCGGCAACCCTCGCCACCCTCCTCTTCTCAGCGGGTTTCTTGCCGTTGTACTCCGAACGAGTGGGCGATCCGCCGCGCCTGCATCGTTGGGCATTTTCCGGGGCTGTTTTGAGTACGATTTTGGTCGATCTTCTCTTTTGGCTGGCGGGTTTGGCTGCCTGAAAAGAAATCCGAATTCCGAAACAATAAAAAAAAGGTCGATCTCCAGGAGAAATGCCGCATTAACAGGTGCCTCAAACCACTTTGAGTCCTCGATAAAACGACTTTCCCAGCCAAAAATCTCCGCTTAAAATCCCCCATCTTTCGAGAGACAGTTCGGGAAACTGCCTACCAGAAGTTGTCACTTCTGGCGATCGGGGGCAAAATTGGAGTTAGCCCTCAGCAGCGAGTTCGGATTTTAGCCTGAATGGTCGATTCTAAGCCTACGATCGCCTTTAAATCTTTTCCCTACTTACTGGTGGAAACCGAAGCGGGAACCCGCTACGTTTCGTTAGAGGGTTATACTTGTTGGACGATCGGGCGCAGTCAAGATAATAATTTCGTCCTTAAAGATCGGTGGATTTCTCGCGCCCATGCCATGCTACAGCGCATGGAAACCGGAGAATACTACTTGATCGATCTCGGCAGTCGCAACGGTACATTTATTAACGGACGCCGCGTCTGCATTCCTGCCACCCTCAACAACGGCGATCGTCTCACCTTCGGACAAACTGAAGTCGAATTCTATTGGCCCGCACAAGCCGATGCCCAAGAATCCGAAGATGCCGATTGCGACGATTCGGCAACGGCACTGCTCTCGGTGCGCCGACTGATTTCGGTGATGGTGGTCGATATCCGCGACTTTACCGTTCTCACGCGACAACTGGACGAAGCCATTCTCTCGGAAACTATCGGTACTTGGTTCCATCAAGCCGGACAGATCATTCGCGACGCGGGCAGTTGGGTGGATAAATACATCGGCGATGCAGTGATGGCAGTGTGGTTCCACGCCGACGAACAAGTCAGCTCTCACGAAGTCTTGCAAATTTGTCAGGCACTCAGTCATTTACACAAAATGACGCAACAATTGAGCGAGACCTTTCCCCTGCCGTTTCCCTTGCGAATCGGGGCGGGGGTCAATACCGGGTATGCGATGGTGGGCAATACCGGAAGCGGCGATCGCCCGGACTACACGGCATTGGGCGATACGGTGAACGCGGCGTTCCGCCTGGAGTCTTCCACCAAACAACTGGGCAAAGAAGTGGCACTAGCTCAAGCAACGTACCACTACCTTCGCGCTGCCGATCCGGCGGGAGTGTTACTCGAAGCTCACGAAGTCAACCTCAAAGGGTACGATCGCCCCACGATCGCCTATGCGGGTAACTTCGACGATATCGATACCTTCGTGCGCGAGCGAACGGGAGGGGATACGTGACCATCGCCGCCAAATAGAGAGGGGGGCTTCTGGTCAGGACGCTAACCGACCCAACAGACTCGCTACACTCACCGCGCGATCGGAATCTCGCGGGAAAGAATATCCGAGCGTCAACAACAATGGTAATATTTTAACTATCAAGAATCGTCTATTCTCCTTGGGAGCCAGGGAGAGTTCCGGGTTGAAGCGCCAGCTTTGTCGCTGTCCGTACCGAAAACCCGAGTACGATCGGCTAAACGCAGCATCAAACCGAAATGCGTTCGAGTGTGGAGGCGGCTGCGGATGACACCGGGAGCCAGCACGCATCCCTGGGATACGCGACTGGTGGCTCACATAAAAGATTCCTATATAGAAATTAACGAGGAAGAGAGTTGATGAAACTAATGGTTCGCCTATTGACACTGGTATGCTTGTTAGTGGGCTGCCTGGGTTGGTTGGGCTTGCCTCAAAGAGCGATGGCTGCCTCATGGGGTACTCCCACCGTTCTCGTGGCAGAAGTTCGCGAGCAAAATCCGGTAGACCAAAAGTTAGGAACCGAATTTGGTCAGAAAATCGACCTGAACAATACTAACGTCCGTGCTTTTCGGAAATATCCGGGAATGTATCCCACGTTGGCTCGGATGGTTGTGGAAAACGCCCCCTACGAGAACGTAGAGGACATTTTAAACCTTCCCGGTTTGAGCGAGCGCCAGAAAAGTACTTTGCAAGCCAATTTGGATAATTTTACCGTGACCCAAGTTGAAGTGAGTCTGACCGAAGGCGACGATCGGATTAATAACGGTTTGTACTAAACATCGATCGCTGGCGCTTGATCGCGATTCTCCAGGTTTGGCAACTGTCCCAACTTTGCTAGTTCTAGAAATCGCTCGACCGGACAAAATATAGAGGTAGAGGCATGCATTGTCTCTGCCTTTATATTTTTTGCGGTGTTTTTTTGTCGCTCGAATTAACGATGAACCTGGAATCTTAAATACTGTGGAAGGAAAACTCCAAAGCACGTTTAGTTTCGAGTTTTCCGATCGAATGATTCGATCGATTTTCGCAGTTGTCAATCCAGAAAAGCTAAAAGGAGTTAAGCTGTAGGTTACTTAGCATAGCATAAACAGCATAACAAACCCCTTGCAGCGGACGGTCGAGAGATCTCGATAGAGATGCAAAGGGGAATTCCCGCTTCAGAAGGGAAACGTTAGGGCGGAACCATCGTACGAGGGACGATTTTTCGTGGTTAATTCATCAAATTCGGCGCTATCCTTGATTCCGCAGCAATTTGACGTTCTCGTGGTAGGAGCGGGTGCGGCGGGGTTGTATGCTGCCCTGTGTTTGCCGGAGGATTTGCGCGTCGGTTTGATTACCAAAGACGAATTGCCCTTGTCGGCGAGCGATTGGGCGCAAGGGGGCATTGCAGCGGCGATCGCCCCGGAAGATTCCCCCACGTTGCACGTCGAAGATACCCTCAAAGCGGGGGCGGGGTTGTGCGATGCCGAAGCAGTGCGGTTTCTCGCCGATCGCGCTCCCGACTGCATTCGCGCTTTGGTGGATTTGGGGGTTGCCTTCGATCGCCACGGCAGCGATCTCGCCCTCACCCTAGAAGCCGCCCACTCCCGACGGCGAGTTCTCCACGCTGCCGATACCACCGGACGGGCGGTCGTTAGCATTCTCAGCCAGCACGCGCTCGAGCGCAAAAACATTCAAGTCCTGTCCCAAGCCTTTGCTCTGGATTTGTGGCTGCATCCTCAAACTGGGCGCTGTCGGGGCATCCAGTTAGCCTATGGGGGACGGGTTTGCCAGATCGGTGCCAAAGCCGTGGTGCTGGCAACCGGAGGCGGCGGACAAGTGTTCGCCAAAACCACCAATCCCGCCGTCAGTACCGGAGATGGCGTGGCGATCGCTTGGAGGGCGGGGGCAACCCTGCGAGATTTGGAATTTGTCCAATTTCATCCCACCGCCTTGACTCAACCGGGTGCGCCTCGGTTTCTGATCAGCGAAGCCGTGCGCGGCGAAGGGGCGCATTTGGTGGATGTCGAGGGTCGTCGGTTTGCCTTCGATTACCACCCCGACGGCGAACTGGCTCCCCGAGATATTGTCAGCCGATCGATTTTTCGCCATTTGCAAAGTACCGGAGTCGATCCGGCACAAGCCCACGTCTGGCTGGATTTTCGCCCGATCGATCCCGATCGCATTCGCTACCGATTTCCCAACATTATCGAAGTTTGCCGTCAGTGGGGCATCGATGTCTTCAACGAACCCGTTCCCGTCGCCCCCGCCGCCCATTATTGGATGGGAGGAGTTGCCACGGATTTGACCTGTCGCACGTCGATTCCCGGTTTGTATGCCGTGGGCGAAACCGCCAGTACCGGAGTTCACGGCGCCAATCGCCTCGCCAGCAATTCTTTATTGGAATGCGTGGTGTTTGGGGCAACTTTAGCCCATTTGCAACTGCTTTCTTCCTCAGAAGATGAAGTAGAAATGCCGATGCCAGGGGAAACCCTGAGTTTTAGCGAAGAATCGCAAGCGCCAATCGATCGCATTCGTTACGAATTACCCCGCCTGATGTGGCAAAGTGCCGGGATTTGTCGGGAAGAAGCGACGATGAGATCGGCGATCGAGGTAGTAGACAACTGGCGATCGGAATTTGCCAACTTACCTTTATCTCAACAATTAAACGGGCGATCGCTGCAATACGAATCGGCGGAAGTTCACTCGCAAATTCGCCATTGGGGGGAAACTCGCAACTTACTCGACGTTGCCTCTTTAATTCTCCAAAGCGCCCTCTTTCGCCGAGAAAGTCGCGGCGGACACTATCGCAGTGATTTTCCCGATCCCGATCCCCAGTGGGAAGTTCATACATTGGTGAAGGGCGATCGATTGCAATCGAGTTTCAGTTGTCAGTCGGGTAAGTCAGACCAATAAATAATAGAGTATCTATCGATCGAATCGATGTTCTTCAACCCCACAACTTGGGAAATGAGAGCGAGATGGATCGATCGGTAAATTCAACTCTCCATTCGGCATTTGTGCCACCAATTCAACTTGACCCTTCTCGTTGATTATCCAACCTTGTGCTTCGACTAAAGTTCGAGGAGGATCGTTTGGCGGTTCCACGACTTCGTGAGAGTCGATCGATCCGACACTCAAATTGAGAAATTCTCGGGGATTTGGGGGTAAACCTCCCCGTCCGGTAATCACAAACCGACTGCGTTGCGCGTTCTCTGCCGTACAACGGGTATCCCGCAAACTGTTAGGATCGATCGGATCTTCCGGCAACTCCACCAATCCCGAAGTCGGATCGAGATCGGGAGTGTTGAGAGTGACTTCGCCATCGGTTCCCAGTTGAGAACTGGCGGTGATATCGCTGAATCGCGTTTCCCCATCGCGGGGGTCGATGCCAAAAATGCCTTGGGTGGTGATTTCCACGTTGCCGCCGTTACCCGCAAATGCATTCGCCGTGATGTCGCTGTTTTCTTGGGGAATGGCAACCAGTAGAGGCGTATTGATGTCGATATTGCCTCCATCGCCGCCTGCTTGTTGGGTTCCGGCAGTGGTGGAAATACGACTGCCACGACGCAAGATGAGGGAGTCTCGGACGTTGAGTGTAATATCGCCGCCTTCGCTGGAATTAGTAACGCCGATGATGCCGCCAGGATCGTTGGGAAAACTGTTGCGATCGTCGATTAAGATAGAATTCGCGGTAATTTCGATATTCCCCGCATTTCCGGTAGCTTCTGTACTAACGATCTGCTGAATCATATAGTCCAAAGTATCAACGCCTTCAGGAATATTTAAAGTATTCCGAATATCAGTGTCCGGTATCGTTGCAAAAAAACTAGTTAATCCAGGGATGAACAATCTGCTTTGTTCGACGGTTCTGGCTGACACCGTAATTCTTCCTCCATCTCGAAGCACTACATTTCCAGTTTCGATGGTAATATCTCCGGCATTTCCCGGTCCAAAAGCTTGATTGTAAAAAACACTGCTAAATCCATTGGAAGCAGAACCGCTAACTTCGATCGACTCCGAAGCATTAATCCTTAAATTGCCTCCATTACTAATCGGTCGATCGCTATTATTTTCAAAAAAATTGGTTGAAAAAGCAGAAGCAGATATCAATGCGCCATCCCGAACGCTGAGTCTTTGGGTATTAATTGTTAAATCTCCCGATCGACCGTTTCCAAACATATCCGTGGCGATCGTTGTGGGAAAGATCGAATCGAGATCGGAACCTACGAGTTCGACGGATTCAGACGCATTGATTGTGATATCCCCACCATTTCCGAATAGTGCCGTAGTGGTAGCAATTACCGCTCCATCTCGCAATAATAATCGTCCAGTATCAATTGTTATACGTCCAGAGCTTTGACTACTTGATGTTGAAATAGCACTGGGGATGACTTCCGATCCTTCTCGAATAGAAAAATCGCTCAAATTGATAGATTCCAAAGAAACAATAGAAACATCACCAGCTAATATATTGGGTAAAAAGTTACCTGTTATAATTCTACTACCTTCTAAATTGAAATTTGTGGCATAAATATTCACATCTCCACCCTTTCCAATTTGAAAAGCACTGGTCAGTAACGAACTATTTTCGATCAATAAATCTCCCAATGTGAATATTTCAACATTTCCTCCACCCAAATCTCCAGACGATCGTACATTCGCCAGTGAAATATTACCATTTGCTTGGATATTCACATCTCCCCCAATGCTAAAATGAAAAGAATCAAGCTCTCCCTGAGTTGTATCGATCGTTCCTCCTGCAATTAGCTCGATCTCCCTTCCTCCAGATTTAATTGTTTCCGTGCTAATGTCATGCTCAGCTATTAAAGAAATGACTCCACCTCGATTATCTCCAAATCGAGAATCTATTCTGTCCAATCGGCTATCAATTGTCCCTCCACTGAGTACGTTAACATCTCCACCTCCTGAAACAATATTGGCAGTTGTTATATCGTTATCAGCCGTTAAAGAAATGACTCCACCTCGACGATCTCCAAATCGAGCGTCTATTCTTCCCAAGCGAGTATCGATCGCACCTCCACTGAGGATATTAATATCTCCACCACGAGATTGGATCTCTCCACCAATCGTAATATCGCCAGGTGATGAAAGATCGACGACCCCCCCGAAAGTTGAAATATAGCCTGTTGTAATATGTCTAGAGGGTGAAGTTATAGATTGAATCGATATATTGTTTTTAAATAAGTTACTAGGTAATGCCACTTCTCTAGCAGAAGTTTCCTCAACGGAGACGCGAAAATTATCGATTCCCCAACTTTCATCTCCAATTCCTGAGAGTCCTAAAGGATTTAAAAAGTTGAGTTGAAGATTTGTGTTGTTATGAGAAAATGTAAATGTAAAATGATAAACTGAATCGGCTGGTTGCTCGCCAATTTGGTCAAACCCAAATCGATATCCCAGAGTATTATTCTCAACCGCTCCACTGCGAGCCAAGTTTTCAGACAGGTCAGTCGCATTATATCGATCGGGATAAGACTGAAATCGAACGGCGTCAAACCGCGATTGAGGAAAATTCTGATTACTAAAAGTTGTATCTAACAACACCCGACCATCATCCAGATGAAATAAGATAACATCGGGTCTATCCGTTATAGAATTACCATCCCAAGACTTAAGGATAAATAAGTCTAACGACACAGTAGCTTGTTGATGAGGCGGCAAATTATCTAACGTTAAACTCACTGTATCGCTACTAAACTCCCCCAAAAAACCTCGATTTCCGATCGGCGTTCGACTCGTCCGCATATCCGACCACTCCGAACCTACAGTCCCCTCAAAATCATTTTCATAGACAACAGTTGAAGACAAAATCACTGGAGGCGGACTCTCCGGCACGGGTGAACTCGGCAGCATTGGCGGATTTTGTAACTGCTCCACTCCAGCTCTTAAAATCAGCGACGGACTACTCGTTAAAATCGGAATATCGGGGTCGGAACCCACCAATTGCGTATCGGGACTGGTAATCGTAATATTCCCCGTCGTAATACTTCCCATAGACTCCACTTTCAGCGACGCACCCGCATAATCCCCCAAAATCACATCCCCTTCGGAACTGATAATCGGATCGTACAAACTGACAAAATGTCCTGGATTTCCCGACAAATTCAAAATCGAAAATCGATTCCCACTAGTAAAATGCGCGTCCCCAGAAATAATGCCATCGCTCACCAGAAAGAGATTTCCCCCACTTTGAAACGGCGTCTGCGGATGGTTCAGCGCCAAAATATCGATACCACGATTTCCCTGCACCCACAAATTCCCGCCAGCAACCGCCAGAAACGGTAACGCCACGCTATCGCGAACGAATACCGTATCCCGTGCCAACAGGTTTAAATTTCCCGTGGTTTCCAGTTGACTTTCCATGAGGGTTAAATTCCTAGAAGCGGCGAGGGTGGCGTTCCCCGCTGTTAAATCTCGCACCGCAATATCGCCAGGTTTGATCGATCTTTCCCCCCATCGCACCCCCATTTCCGTTCCCGTCAACCCCAATGTTTCTGGATTGCTAAAATTGTTCAGCAACGGTATTAAATTCGCATTAGAATTTGGGGAAGTGGCGATCGAAATTGTCCCCTCTGGCGCACTCAATTCCCCCGTACTCACCACCGTTCCCCCCACCAGGGTCAAATCTCGCTGGGGTGCAACACCGAGATTTCCGGCATTGACAATCGCTTCTGTCTCGTTGCTACCGAACTGCAACCCGATGGGAACGTTAATTGTCAACAACGGCGGCGCATCTGGTTCCGTCGCACTGTAAAAACTCCCATCAGCAAAGACTAAACTCTCGGCGGTACTGCCAAAAAACGAGCCCCCAATCTCCAATCGCGCGTTCGGTCCAAAAACAATGCCGTTGGGGTTGACCAGAAACAGGTTTGCCGTGCCGTTGGTGCGAATTAACCCGTCAATATTTGAGGCATTCGTCCCGGTGATGCGCGTCAGGATGTTTTCCACGGTGGCGGAATTGTTAAAAAAGGCTTCCCACCCCGTCGGTACGGAAAAGTCGGTAAAACTGTGAAACAAATTGCCGCCAACTTGGGTTCCCCCTTCGATGACTAAGGTGTCGTTCACGGCAGGCAAAACGATCGAATTGTGGGGTAGCGTCCCATCCGGCACGATTTGCGCCAGTGTTGAGGGAATCCCCCTACAGACAGACAGAGTAGCGGTCGCGGCAACGACAGAAACCCTCAGTTTCATGAGTCAGTAATTTTCACACAGTAGACGATACTCCGAGGGAGTCTCTACGCGAACGCAAGTATTGTACGCGACTCTGCCTTTAAATTATTTAAATTTTTTCAAACTTTATATCATTTCTCTTAATTCTGGAGGCAAATCAAACGATCGATTTGACCCAAGAACTTATCAGAGAATTCACCTGGATGGGAATTTCATCGTGGGGGCAGTGTCCGGCGTTGAGGTAGTATTCCGTAAGTTGGGGATAGTATTGCCGAAACTTCGCTCCCCGTTGCCGTGCGTTTATCCAGGGATCGCCTTCTCCCCACAACATGAGTAAGGGACAGGTAAGTTGTTCTAAGAGGCGATCGACGGTTTCTCCTTGGGGGGTGCGGAAAATGGAGGCGAAAACGCGAAACGCACCGCGATCGCAAGACGGACGGTAAATTTCCTCTACTAATCGATCGGTGACTGCCGTGCGATCGACGTATACTTTTTCTAGGGTTTTGCGAATCACCGATTTGCGGCGGGTATTTTGGAAAACTAAAAAAGCGACCCAATCTTGCAAAAAGAGCGATCGCAGTCCCCGAGAGAGGAATTTGCGAGTGGGTTTGGGTTCGGGTTTCGGTTCGCTGTCGCTAAAGGGTCCGGCACTGTTAATTAAGATTAAGCCCGCCGCCGATTGGGGACGCTGTGCCGCCACGCACAGGGAAGCGTAACCGCCGAGGGAGTTGCCTGCCAGAATGGCGGGTTGTCCGATAACTTCGGCGATAAAGTCGTGGAGTTGGTCGCGCCAAAGTTCGCCGCTATATTGAAGGTGGGGTTTTGCCGATCGCCCGAATCCCAACAAGTCAATGGCAAAAACCTGAAACTCGTTGCCGAGTTCTTCGAGATTTTTGCGCCAGTGGTCGGTGGATGCGCCGAAGCCGTGAACGAGCAGGAGGGGAGGATGCAGAGTATTGGCTTCTCCGGCTCGGACGTAGTAGATGTCGTGTCCGCGCCAATTCCAGTATTGCCCCGCGATCGCTGCTGCCGAAGCTGTTGTTTCTATTTGCACGATCGATCCTCAAACCCAATAATTAACTTTTGTTAAGTATCTTAACACTTCAACCAAGAAGCCTGCAAGGTGGAACATTTGCCGGGTCGAACCACCTCACAGGCTATTCAAGGAGCTAAGCTAACGGATGAGAAACGAGGATTACGCCAAGGCGCGGCGGTAGTAGTCGAGGGCTTCGGCTTCCCGACCCTGGCGCAACATCACATCGCCGATCGAGCGGTACATTGCCGCACTATCGGGTTTCAGTTCGTTAGCTTTTTGATAGCAACCGATGGCATCGTCATACAGTGCTTTTTTCTGGAAGGCATCGCCCAGACCTTTGTAAGCCGATACCAAATCGGGTTTGACCGTTAAGGCTTGCCGATAACTGGCGATCGCCTCGTCGATCCGATCCTGCTTGAGGTGAATCGCACCGAGTTTGACGTGGTACTTGGAAGTCGCTTCGGGCTTAGCTTCTTGCTGGATCGCCAGAGCTCGACTGTAACAAGCTGCGGCTTCGTCCAAGTTGCCTTGCTTTTGCAGCAAGTCTCCCAATTGCGTTTCAAACTTGGCAGAGGGTTTGAGCTCCACCAGCTTGCGATAGGCATCGATCGCCGCATCGGTTTGGTCTTGCTCGCTCAGGGCTTTAGCCAAGTCGAGGTAGACGCGGAAGGGTTGTTCGGGTTTGAGGGCGATCGCTTTTTGGTAAGCGGCGATCGAGCCGTGGACGTCGCCTTGCTGCTTAAGGGTTTTTGCCAGACCCAGGTAAGCCGAAGCGTTGTCGGGTCGGGCGGCAATAACTTTCTGATAAAACTGTGCGGCTTGTCCCCAGTCTTCCCGATCCTCGTAAATCCCTGCCATCTTCCGCAGGGCAGAAACGTTATTGGGAGAAGATTTCAGAACTTGCTCGTAGAGGGGGAGGGCTTCGTCGAAGTTGCCTTCCTCTTTCAACTGGTTGGCAGTGTTGAGCGTTTCTTCGATGACAGCCGATTTTTTCGTTTTTGTTGGCATATTGGAGCAGACTCCTTAAATTTAACCTGCATACTGGTATAGCACGGGAATTTCGATTTGTGTAGGTTTGAGCGAGATCGACGCTGCAAAGTTTCTGTAAAGCGGGCGATCGCGCCTGCCGATCGGTTGACCCCTATTCCCAGACAAACCCTTGTTAAACAAGAGTTTGTTTGAATAAGTTCGATAGAACTCGAGGTTCTACAAAACATCTGGAGAATATGAAAATTTCCATCTTATTCTGTCTCAATTCAACGAGCAGAACTTGCGCTGTCGATCATCCTCGGGCTCCTGCCAAGAATAAGCAAAGTGGCTGACGCGATTAATTTGGGGTGCCATGCGGCGAATGGCATCCATTTGCGCGTCCAGAGACGGTCGATTGCTGGTAGACTCGCCCCAGTCCCCCGCGATCGCCGGAATCACCTGCGTGCCTTGGGGCGCGTAATCTAGCACGCGCTGCAATTGCTCGGTAATGCAACTGGTATCGCCACACACTCCGTACACCATGGGATGCCACTGCATGGAACTGGGAAAGCGATCCCACGGTTGCAAGCGCGAGTCGAAACCTCCTTCGCCCACGGCTTGGTTGCCGTAGGGGAAAAACACTGCCCCCGACGCCAATCCCTGGCGCTGTACCGGTTCGGCAGCTACGGCTAAAAAGTCTAAAATCCCTTGTACCGCATGGGCAACGCTGAGATACCACAATTGTTGCTGTACGGGTTTGGAAACGTCCCGCCCTTGCCACATCGGTTCTCGTTCGTGGGGATAGAGTCGGTTCACCGTGTCGAGATCGTTGGGCGTGACGTATCCTTGGCTGAGAAAGCGTTCGATCAGCGCCCGTCCCTTTTCATTGCTCGCCCGTTGGTACAGCGCTTGCTTGGCGGCATCTCCATAAATCCACAAATCCTGTACCCGACTTACTACTGATTCGGCACCCGAACGGCGGGGATAGCGCACGTAGTCGAACAAAACGCCGTCGGGTTGGCGCTTGAGAACCGAATACACCAACCAGCTATAATCGTGTCGAGCTTGGGCGTCGTAAGGATCGATAAAGGCTTGTTCGGCGTAGCTGTGTTCGGAGCGATCGAACTCGGCTGAAGAATCATCTACAGCGGTGAGGGTGGTTTGTCCGTAGCCGTTGCGAGCCAGAACTTGTTGGCGATCGCTTCGCTGTCCGTAGGTATAGCCGAAATTCAACGTAAACAGCCAAGCGTAGACTTTTAAGCCCCGTTCCTGTCCTTTAGCGATCGCTTCTGCCAGCAAATCCACATTCTCCGAACCGGGGGTGCGCACCACCGACTCCCACGGCGTCGGGTTATCCGCTTGTGGCAACAGCACTTGGCTGTCGTAAAACACTTCGACGTAAACTTCGTTGTAACCCTGGTTGGCAATGCGATCTAGCACGTGTTCCAAAACGCCGGGTTTGGCGTCGCATGGATACAAGCGCAGCCAAATTGCCTGAGTTTGCGGCCAAGTGCGATCGCGACACTCGTTCACCAGGGTGGCGTGTCGGTCTAGCATTTCCTGGTAATCGTCGAGGGCTGCCGCATCGCCGCCAAAGGCAGCCTTGCGTAAGGTTTCTTTTTCCGTTACCTCTCGAGCGTCGATTTGGCACGATCGACCGATTTGCGCTTGGCTGGGGGACGCCGCCCAGGTTAACCCCAGAAAACTGCTACCGATCGCCAGTGCAGTCAAACGTTGAGAAAATCGGGCGCAGCGTTGGCGCCCAGAGCGCCGAACCGTCGAGCCAGCCCATCGATATTGCGCGAATCCCATGCAATTTCAATCAATCCACGATACTAGTATCTTTATTCAGCGTGTTTCGATCGCATCCGTATGACTGCTCAACTCCAACGAATTGGGAATGCGCTCATATTGGCGACCTACGCTCGATCTCCAATGTAACTTGAGGATTGGTCGGGTGTAAGCGATCGAGCGTATTGCTAGATCTTCATCCGCTCGCTCGCATTCGACGGCAGTCTGCGCGGACGACGTAGAAGTGCGAAGACTGTCAGTCGCGCTTAGGATTCCCGGTTGAGAGAAGCTTCTACTTTACCGAAAGCGTCCTCGAGTTGGGCTTTGAGCTTGTCGGACAGCGGTCGGTTGCCGTAGGACTGATAATGGCTTGCCAGGGAGTTCAGCGCCGTTTGCATGGACGTAAAGGACGGCAAATTAGACTTCGAGGTATCGCGCCGATAGAACGAATAAAAATCGTTGATTTTTTGGCGAGCTTCCGCTTGAGCTTCGGCTTTTTCCGGCGTATTGTCCGGTAACTCGATAGCAGTACGCAAGCTCCCGATCAGCGATAGGGTATCTTGGCGGTAGTTTCCGCTCATGCCGGAAGGGGCGCAACTCGTTAAGCCGATGAAGACCACGAGAACTAAAGCAAGCAGGCGCGAGAAAAATCGATTCATCATTATTTGGGGGGTTAAATCACGTAAATCCTAGGTAAGATTATCGTAACCCGAATGGGGATCGCTGGCGCGGGCGATTCCGATCTCCCGGTTGCCACTGCGAGTTTGCGTTTCCAAGGTAGGGTTTCGTTGCACAGCGCGATCATTATGGAGACCCCCATGGAGACCCCCCATCTTGACAGCGCCAATTGAGCGGAAACTCTTGACAAAACCCATCTAAATCTGCGGGTTCGGGATCTGGACGTTCTTCGGCTGTCGGCGAGGGGTCTTGGGGTTTGTCATCTTCATCCACAGGGATTTCTGCAAACCGTCTTTCAAAGATATTCTATCTTTATGTCTGCATGGCGATACCCATTTTTCTGCGATCGCCGCAAATCGTTACATGAATTTACAATTTGGGTAGGGGTAGCACTGAGGGATTGACCCTACGGAAGCGTAGTTCGAGTTTCTGCTATTATCCCCAAAGTTTCCGTAAATTTAAAACAAATCCCGGTAGCACATCTTCCCCCGAAAGTTCTAAGGGATTCTCCCAAATTTCAACTTCACAACCGGGACGATAAATTTCCACTCGTCGATTTTTGGGATCGAGCAGCCATCCTAATTTTGCGCCATTTTCCAGATACTCGCGCATTTTCGCTTGTAATTCCGAAAGACGATCGGATTGAGAACGCAATTCCACCACAAAATCCGGGCAAATTTGCGGGAACGTTCCCTTTTGTTCGGGGGTCAGCGCATCCCATCGCTGGCGACTGACCCAAGAGGCATCGGGCGATCTAATGGCTCCCGAAGGTAACGTAAATCCTCCCGAAGAATCGAAAGCTTCTCCTAAATTTTCATTCGCATCGTGCCAGACTCCAAGCTGAGTTGTTAAACTCCGGTTTCGACGGCTCGATTCCCATCCGACAGGTGGATTCACAATTAATTCTCCTCGTTCCGTTCTTTCCAATCTCAAATCGCGGTTGGCAAGGGCTAGTGCCTTAAACTGCTCCCCGGTGACGGACAGGGCGATCGATCTAGGCAGTTCTAACGTCAGGCTATTTTGTTGAGTTTTGGTTTGAATCATGGGAAGTTCCTCCACACTCTATTTTAACCGATTGGCGATCGCTTTTTCGAGGTAGAACTGACTGTCCTAAAATAGAATCATCTCGAAAGTTGGGAAAAATCGATCGGTAGAGAAACGATCGATTTTTTTCTTTCAGTCATCTTTATCTGAACGCTAAAGCCAACGCGACCGTTACTGTACTTTACCCAAAGCTGGTCTAGGGTGCGGAGGTCTTCGCAAGGAAAATTGTTGATATCCTCAACACTCAACGATTGAACCTCTTCCTTTCCCACTATTTGCCGCATCAGCCGCCAGGTTTCTTTATCGGATTCTTTCCATTTTTGTTGCTTCAAATACGTTTATAAAGGTTGATACCGCAGTTTTTTTAACTCCGCTTCCACGTGGCTTGAAGAGACGCTCTGATAATTTATCGCAGAAGGCAGAAGGAGGAGAAGATGGTGAAGGGATGAGGAGGTAAGAAGATGAGGGAAAAGGAAACAAGGGGAATAAGGGACTCTGGAGGAGAAGATGTTTGCCAATGACGAATGGCAAGTGACTAATGACAAACTCCCAACCCCAAACTCCCAACCCCAAAATTTAAGCCGGAACTAACGCATCTTTGAGCAGCGTCCACCGGAAAACTCGATCGCTCCCCAGTTCTACCGCCACTTTGACGCGAGGTTCCAAACTCGGCAACACCGTCAAATACTCGATTTCCTGCCGCGATAGCACCTTGCCATCGATAATCCACAACAGCAAACCTTTCGACTTTTGCGGCAAATTTGCTAACTGGGTATCGATAACGGGAGGCAAGTAATAAATCGGTCCGACGGAACCCTCGCCATAATCTTTTTTACCTAAGTGAGGTGGTCGAACGCCATGAACGCCTTTCAAGTAAGCTGTTAAGTCTCCTAAGCCTCTCGCGCTCAACGACAGGCTGGTATACCCCGCCGCTCGCAAACGCCGCTGGTAGCGACCCTCAAAGCCACCTTCGGGAGGCAGGTACAACCCTAACGCTCCCGCCTTTTCCATATCGCGAATGAATTTTTTTCCCGTTTCCAGCAGTGCCATAGATTTTAACCTTCGTAGGGTTTATTGTTTGGTTCTTCCAACCACTAGCAGTATACCGCCTTGGGGGTTTGGGGTTGGGAGTTTGGGGTTTGGGGATCGAACTCTAGCTAAACCCGCCCCTACTGGTTATTTCTTTTGTCATTGCCTGAAAAAATCGATCCTCCCGCTTCCCCTGCTCCTTTTGCCTTCAAAAAAAAACTAGACAAACGATCGCCCCTTATGTAGAATAGGAAGTTGCGAATAAACTGCAACGCAGTTGAATGCTTTGCCTGGTCGGTTTTCAAACGTGCTGAGTCATCTTCACGAACCGGAATTTCGGCATCGCGTTGGCAAAGCCGGTGGCTTCCCCGAGCGCCCTCCACTCGAGAGCGAATTGAGGGAAAAACCAAGAAGAGTCGTTGCCTGACTGCAACTAGAAGTGAGGATGCAAACGACCCTGAAGGGATACTGAGCGAAAAAAATTTAGCTTAAGTCCCCGCCAACCAAGGCAGCCCCGGCAAATCGTTAAGTTTCTCGAGCTTCGACTCGACCTCCTAGTTGAATTCAGTCGTCGAAACGCAGTCTCCGATTTCCGGTCGAGATCGGTGTCCTTCCGCCTGAATGGGGGGGTAGAGGCGATCGACAAGAGAACGAAAAACGAATTTGTCGGCGATCGCAAGTTGGTCAATCAGCAAATAGAGGAACGCCCGTGTCTGTAGGAATTCTCGGCACAAAGCTTGGCATGACTCAAATTTTCGACGAATCGGGTCAATCGATCCCCGTCACTGTCATCCAAGCCGGACCGTGCCACGTCACCCAAATCAAGACCGAGCAAACCGATGGCTACAGCGCCGTCCAACTCGGATACGAAGAAGTTAAACCCAAAGCCTTAAACAAGCCACTTCTCGGTCACTTAGCCAAATCCGAAGCCGCCCCCCTGCGCCACCTGCGCGAATACCGCTCGGCAAAAGTCGGCGACTACCAACTCGGTCAAACCCTAAGCGCGGAAGTATTCAGCGCCGGACAACTCGTCGATATTTCCGGCAAAAGCATGGGTCGCGGGTTTGCGGGATATCAAAAGCGACACAACTTCAAACGCGGACCGATGTCCCACGGTTCTAAGAATCACCGCGAACCCGGTTCCACCGGAGCCGGAACCACCCCCGGACGCATCTATCCCGGCAAGCGTATGGCCGGACAGATGGGCGGCAAGCGCGTCACGGTTCGCAAGCTGACCGTCGTGCGCGTCGATGCCGATCGTAACCTGTTGCTGGTCAAGGGAGCCGTTCCCGGAAAGCCCGGAACCTTGCTCAATATCGTCCCCGCCAAGGTGGTCGGCAAGTCGTAAAGAAAGAATTAGAGACATAATATGGTTAACTGCGTAGTTAAGGACTGGCAAGGAGCAGACGCGGGCAGCGCCACCCTCGACCTGAAAGTGGCAAAAGAAGAAAACGCCGCCCACATCGTCCATCGGGCGCTGCGCCGGCAAATGACCAACGCCCGCCAGGGAACCGCTTCCACCAAAACGCGGGCGGAAGTCCGAGGCGGCGGACGCAAGCCCTGGAGACAGAAAGGAACGGGACGCGCTCGAGCCGGATCGAATCGCTCTCCCCTGTGGCGTGGCGGCGGCGTCATCTTCGGACCCAAGCCCCGCGACTTCGAGATTAAGATGAACCGCAAAGAGCGGCGGCTGGCGTTGCGGACGGCATTTCAGAGTCGGGCGGAAGATTTGGTCGTCGTGGCTAATTTTGCCGAAAATCTCCCCCGTCCCAAAACCAAAGACTTGATGGGTGCGATCGCCCGTTGGGGGATCGAGCCGCAGTCGAAAGTGCTGCTAATCGTCTCCGAGAAAGACGAAAACGTATATTTGTCGGCGCGGAACGTTGCCAACGTCAAACTGATTTTGGCGACCAACTTAAACGTGTACGACATTTTAGCCGCCGATGCGATCGTGACGACGGCAGACGCCCTCGAGAAAATTCAGGAGGTTTATAGTGAGTGAGAGCGCAGGAAACGACCGCCATCTGTTCGATTTGATCCGCCGGCCGATCGTCACCGAAAAAGCGACGATGTTGATGGAGAACAATCAATACACCTTTGAGGTCGATCGCAAAGCCACTAAGCCGGAAATCAAAGCGGCGATCGAAAAATTGTTCGACGTGAAAGTGATCGGCATCAACACCCTGATCCAACCCCACAAGAAAAAGCGAGTCGGTCGGTTTGTCGGCTACAAACCTCGGTACAAACGGGCGATCGTCCGCTTGGCGCCCGAAGACAAGATCGTTTTGTTCCCCGAAGTCTAACCTCGTTTGCCATTCAGCCATTTGAGTTGCAAACGCGCGAAATTTAAAGTCTAAAAACTATGGGTATCCGTACTTTCCGACCATACACGCCAAGCACGCGCCAATACAGCGTCTCCGACTTCGCCGAAATCACCCGCGACGAGCCGGAAAAATCCCTCACCTGTCACATTCACCGTCCCAAAGGGCGCAACAACCGAGGCGTCATTACCTGCCGCCATCGCGGTGGCGGACACAAGCGCCTGTATCGCATCATCGATTTCCGTCGCGACAAGCGCAATATTGAAGCCAAAGTTGCCGAGATCGAGTACGATCCCAACCGCAACGCTCGTATCGCCCTGTTGCACTACCGCGATGGCGAAAAGCGCTACATTCTGCACCCGGCAGGATTGAGTGTCGGCACGGTGATTACCGCCGGACCCGACGCCCCGATCGAAGTCGGCAACGCCCTGCCCTTGAGCAACATTCCCTTGGGGACTAACGTTCACAACGTCGAACTCACCCCCGGGAAAGGCGGTCAAATCGTCCGGGCTGCGGGAACCAGCGCCCAAGTGGTTGCTAAAGAAGGCAGCTTCGTCACCCTGAAGCTCCCCTCCGGGGAAGTCCGCATGATTCGCCGGGACTGCTACGCCACCATCGGCAGCGTCGGCAATTCCGACGCCCGCAACGTCACCCTGGGGAAAGCCGGACGCACCCGCTGGTTGGGTCGCCGTCCCCAAGTTCGAGGCAGCGTCATGAACCCCGTAGATCACCCTCACGGTGGGGGTGAAGGACGCGCACCCATCGGTCGCAGCGGTCCGATGACCCCGTGGGGCAAACCCGCCCTAGGCGCCAAAACCCGGAAGAAGAACAAACCCAGCAACCAATTCATCGTTCGTCGCCGTCGCAAATCCTCCAAACGCGGTCGCGGCGGTCGGGATTCTTAGACTTCAACCTGCACTTCGGCGATCGAATTGTCGATCGCCTTCCCCTGTCCACCCTTTACCCTCCAGAACCGCTATGGGTCGTTCGCTAAAAAAAGGTCCTTTCGTTGCCGATAGTTTGCTAACTAAAATCGAGCGCTTGAACGCTCGCCAAGAGAAGCAAGTGATCAAAACCTGGTCGCGCTCTTCCACCATAGTCCCCCAAATGGTCGGTCACACCATCGCTGTTCACAACGGCAAAACCCACGTCCCCGTCTTTGTTTCCGAGCAAATGGTCGGACACAAACTGGGCGAATTCGCTCCCACCCGCACTTTCCGAGGGCACGCCAAGAGCGACAAACGCATGGGGCGATAGAAGAAGAATTCAGGAGTTCAGGAGTTCAGAATCAAAGGGATAAATAAATCCTTTCTGCCCTCTACCTTTCTCGATAACTCTTTCCCCTTTGTTCCCCGTCGAAGCGCCATCTGAGATTACCAGCGCTCTGACACCCGAGAAACCACAAGGAGAAGCCGAATGGCTGTTGATACCACATCGCAAGCTCGCGCGATCGCCCGTTACATCCGCATGTCCCCCCATAAAGTGCGCCGAGTCCTAGACCAAATTCGGGGACGTTCCTACCGGGAAGCGCTCATCATCCTCGAGTTCATGCCCTATCGCGCCTGCGACCCCGTCCTGAAAGTCTTGCGGTCTGCTGTCGCCAACGCCGAAAACAACTTGGGACTCGATCCCGCCGAATTGGTGGTTTCCCAAGCTTTTGCCGACCAAGGTCCCTGCTTGAAACGCTACCGACCGCGCGCTCAAGGTCGGGCGTACCGCATTCGCAAACCCACTTGTCACATCACCGTGGCAGTCGCCCCCACTCTTGAGAACGAATAAATAGAGGTATACACTCGTGGGACAGAAGATCCATCCCGTAGGTTTACGCTTGGGCATCACCCAAGAACACCGCTCTCGCTGGTTTGCCGATAGCAACCGCTACCCCGAATTATTGCAAGAAGACCGCAAAATTCGCCAGTACGTCGAAAAAAATCTGGCAAGCGCGGGCATTTCCGACGTTCGCATCGAACGCAAAGCCGACCAAATCGACCTGGAAGTGCAAACGGCAAGACCGGGGGTCGTTGTCGGTCGCGGCGGTTCCGGCATCGAGAACTTACGCACCAACTTGCAGCAACTCTTGGGCGGTACTAATCGTCAAATCCGCATCAACGTCGTGGAAGTGACCCGCGTCGATGCCGATGCCACCCTGATTGCCGAGTACATCGCCCAACAACTCGAACGCCGGGTTTCCTTCCGTCGCGTCGTCCGCCAAGCCATCCAACGCGCCCAACGCGCGGGCGTCGAAGGCATTAAAGTCCAAGTTGCCGGACGCCTGAACGGGGCAGAAATCGCCCGGACGGAGTGGACTCGCGAGGGTCGAGTTCCCCTGCACACCCTACGCGCCGATATCGACTATTCCTATCGCACCGCGCGGACGATTTACGGCATCTTAGGCGTGAAAGTTTGGATTTTTAAAGGCGAAATTCTTCCCGGCATGGAGATCGAGAAAGCCCAACCGAGCGGCAAAGATCGACCCAGCCGCCGCCAGCCGCGCCGCCGCCAGCAGTTTGAAGATCGATCGAACGAAGGTTGAAATAGCAATTAGCTATCAGTCTTCAGCCGTCAGCTTTCTTGAAGCGTAGAGTTGGGGATTCAAACCCTCGCCTTTTTTAGCTGAACTCTGAAAGCTCATTAACGCCATCCCTTCCCGCTCGTCCATTCATTACCCATTCCCCAATCATGTTAAGTCCCAAAAGAACTAAATTTCGCAAACAGCAGCGCGGGCGCATGAGAGGTCAAGCGACCCGAGGCAACACCGTCGATTTCGGCGATTTCGCCCTGCAAGCGCTCGAGCCGACGTGGATTACCTCCCGCCAAATCGAAGCCGCCCGTCGTGCTATGACCCGCTACATCCGCCGGGGTGGGAAAATCTGGATTCGGATTTTTCCCGACAAACCGATTACCATGCGTCCGGCAGAAACCCGGATGGGTTCCGGGAAGGGCTCTCCCGAATACTGGGTTGCCGTAGTCAAACCGGGGAGAATCATGTTTGAAATCGCGGGGGTTAGTGAAGAGATTGCTCGAGAAGCCATGCGGTTGGCGGCATCCAAATTACCCATCAAAACGAAGTTTATCGTCCGCGAAGGAGAATAACGATCGCCATGTCTTTCCCCAAAATTGATGAAGTGAGAAGCCTCAGAGACGAGGAAATCGCCGAGCAAATTCTCGCCACCAAAAAAGAACTGTTCGAGTTGCGCCTACTGCAAGCCACCCGTCGGATGGAAAAGCCCCATCTGTTCAAGCACAAGCGCCACCGCTTGGGTCAACTCCTCACCGTCGAGCGCGAGCGTCAAATCGCCGCCGCCCGCCAGCACTCCGAAGCGGCAGCATCCTCAACTCCCGCCACCGATGCCGAGGAATAACGATCCCTTTCCCATTCTCCTTACCCCTTACCCGTTATGGCAGTTAAAGAACGAGTTGGCGTAGTCGTCAGCGACAAAATGGATAAAACCGTAGTGGTGGCGATCGAAAACCGCGCCCCCCACCCCAAATACGGCAAAATCATCGTGCGGACGAAGCGGTATAAAGCCCACGACGAAAACAACGAGTGCCGCGAGGGCGATCGCGTCCGCATTCGCGA
This sequence comes from Oscillatoriales cyanobacterium M59_W2019_021, assembly GCA_015295945.1. GTDB lineage: Bacteria > Cyanobacteriota > Cyanobacteriia > Cyanobacteriales > Geitlerinemataceae > DVED01. Next base: position 40,409 of record DVED01000001.1, read on the forward strand.
AACCCGCCCCTTGAGCCGCACCAAACGCTGGACGGTGGTGGAAACCCTAACTCAGGCAACCCAAGCCTAAGATTACCAAGCTATTACGCGATGCGAAGGGAGACACGATCGTGATTCAAAAAGAAACCTACTTAAACGTAGCCGACAATAGCGGGGCGCGACAATTGATGTGCATCCGCGTGTTGGGTGGCGGCAACCGCCGCTATGCCGGGGTTGGCGACGTAATTATCGCCGTCGTCAAAGATGCCATTCCCAACATGGGGGTGAAAAAATCCGACGTCGTTCGTGCCGTGGTGGTGCGAACTCGTAAGGGAATTCGCCGTTCCAGCGGTATGAGCATTCGCTTTGACGACAATGCGGCAGTGATTATCAACCAGGATGGCAATCCCAAGGGAACGCGGGTATTCGGTCCGGTGGCTCGCGAACTCCGCGACAAAAACTTTACCAAAATCGTTTCTCTCGCACCGGAGGTTCTCTAATGACCCAAACTGACAAGATGCCCGCCCGCTACAAAATGCACGTCAAAAAAGGCGATACCGTGCAGGTGATTTCGGGCAAAGATAAGGGCAAAGTGGGCGAGGTTTTGCGTGCGATTCCGGCAACTTCTCAAGTGGTCGTCAAAGGGGTCAACGTCAAAACCAAGCACGTCAAGCCCCAACAAGAAGGTGAATCCGGGCGGATTGCCAATATCGAGTACCCGATTCACAGTTCCAACGTCATGCATTACTCCGAAAAGCAAAAAGTCGCCAGTCGCATTTGCTACACCTTCACCGATGACGGACGCAAAGTGCGAAAGCTGAAGAAAACCGGAGAAATTCTCGATCAATAAGTGCAGTTTGCGCCATGCCAGAACCCCTGAAAACCCTATATCAAAACACTATCGTTCCCAAACTAACGGAACAGTTCAAATACACCAACGTTCACCAAGTTCCCAAAGTGGTGAAAGTAACGGTGAACCGAGGTCTGGGAGAAGCCTCCCAAGACGCGAAAGCTCTGGAATCCTCGATCGCAGAATTGGCGACCATTGCCGGACAAAAGCCCGTCGTCACCCGCGCCAAAAAATCGATCGCCGGCTTTAAAATCCGCGAAGGAATGCCCGTCGGCGTGATGGTGACATTGCGATCGGATCGGATGTATTCCTTCCTCGAGCGACTGATCAACCTGGCGCTGCCTCGGATTCGCGACTTTCGCGGCGTCAGCCCTAACAGCTTCGACGGTCGGGGCAACTACACCCTCGGTATTCGGGAACAGTTAATCTTTCCCGAAATCGAATACGACAGTATCGATCGCATTCGCGGCATGGACATCACGATCGTCACTAGTGCCAACACTGACGAAGAGGGTCGCGCTCTGCTCAAAGAAATGGGAATGCCCTTCCGGACGAATTAAGGTAGGTGGACACAAAGACATCATGGCAACCAACGATACCATTTCCGATATGCTGACTCGCATTCGCAATGCGACTTTAGCCCGACACCCCAAAACCCAAGTGCCTTCCACCCGCATGACCCACAGCATTGCCCAAGTTCTCAAAGACGAAGGCTTTATCGTCGATTTTGAAGCGGCTGGGGAAGGCATCGACCGACACTTGGTCATTGCCCTCAAATACAAAAACAACCGTCAGCCTGCCATCAAAAACCTGACGCGGATCAGCAAGCCCGGTTTGCGCGTGTACGCCAACCGCAAAGAACTGCCCAAAGTGTTGGGAGGGATCGGCATTGCCATCATTTCCACCTCCAAAGGCATCATGACCGACCGGGAAGCCCGCCGTCAAGGGGTCGGCGGGGAAGTGCTCTGTTCGGTTTACTAGGCTGTCGCCCCCGATGGCGTCGCGCACTAACAGACAACCCAAAAAACCCACGAATGAATTATGTCTCGAATTGGTAAGCGCCCGATCGCCGTTCCGGGCCAAGTTACCGTCACTCTCGAAGGTCAGCACATCTCGGTCAAAGGTCCCAAAGGCGAACTTTCCCGAGTGCTGCCCGATGGCGTCACCGTCGAACGAGAGGGCGACCAGATACTCGTCAAGCGCAAAGACGACTCCCGTACCGCCCGCGCTCGTCACGGACTCTGCCGCACCTTGGTTGCCAATATGGTCGAAGGCGTCTCCCAAGGTTTCGAGCGCCGCCTGCAAATTCAAGGCGTCGGCTACCGCGCTCAAGTCCAAGGTCGCAATCTGGTTCTCAACGTCGGTTACAGCAAGCCCGTAGAAATCCAAGCTCCCGACGGCATTCAAATCGCCGTTGAGAACAATACCAACGTGATCGTCTCGGGCTACGACAAAGAAATCGTCGGCAATACTGCCGCTCGCATCCGCGAAGTCCGCCCGCCGGAAGTATACAAAGGCAAGGGCATTCGCTACCTCGGAGAATTCGTCCGACGCAAAGCCGGTAAGACAGGGAAAGGGAAGAAATAAAATATGAAACTCACGCGCAAAGAATCTACCCAACGGCGGCATCGTCGCGTCCGGCGCAAAGTTTCCGGAACGGCAGAGCGCCCTCGGCTGGCCGTATTTCGCTCGAACCAGCACATCTACGCCCAAGCCATCGACGATACGGCTCACCATACGTTAGTGGCAGCATCCACCCAAGACCCGGCACTCAAAGCCGACTTGTCCTCCGGTTCCACCTGCGAAGCCTCCGCTCAAGTGGGCAAACTCGTTGCCGAGCGCTTGTTACAGCAAGGCATTAAAAGCGTGGTGTTCGATCGCGGCGGCAACCTCTATCACGGTCGAATCAAAGCCTTAGCCGATGCCGCTCGCGAAGCGGGCTTAGAATTTTAATCTCGTTGCAGGAGCAATCATGGCAGAACAAAAAGAACAGCGCCGGGGCAAAAAGAACAACCGCACCCGTGAAAAAGAATCCGAGTGGCAAGAACGGGTCGTACAAATCCGCCGCGTTACCAAGGTGGTCAAAGGCGGTAAAAAACTCAGCTTCAGAGCGATCGTCGTTGTCGGCAACGAGCGCGGTCAAGTGGGAGTGGGCGTGGGCAAAGCCAGCGATGTCATCGGCGCCGTTAAAAAAGGCGTAGTCGATGGCAAAAAACACCTGGTGAGTGTCCCCATTACCAAGTCCAATTCCATTCCTCACCGCGCTAACGGCGTGGCTGGGGGTGCAAAAGTGATGATGCGACCCGCCGCTCCGGGAACGGGGGTTATTGCCGGGGGTGCCGTGCGTACCGTTCTGGAATTAGCCGGGGTCAAAAACATTCTCGCCAAGCAATTGGGATCGAGCAATCCCCTCAACAATGCCCGCGCGGCGGTCGATGCCTTAGAAACCTTGCGCACCTTTGCCGACGTCGCCAAAGATCGAGATCTGACGATCGAGCAATTGTATGCTTGAACCCAGATCGACCCTCAGCGTAGAACATTCGAGCGTTAAATTATGAGACTATCAGATGCCACCCCCAAAAAAGGCTCCACCAAGCGTCGCCGCCGCCTGGGTCGGGGGATTTCAGCCGGACAAGGTGCCAGTTGCGGCAAAGGAATGCGCGGTCAAAATTCGCGATCGGGGTCTAGCACCCGTCCGGGATTTGAAGGCGGTCAACAACCCCTCTATCGCCGCATTCCCAAACTCAAGCACTTTACCGTAATTAACCCCAAACATTACACTGTAATTAACGTGGGCAAACTCGCGTCGCTGCCCGCCGGCACCGAAGTCACTCTGGCTTCATTGCTGGAAGCGGGAATTCTCACAGCCAACAAGGGAGCGCTCAAAATCCTGGGCGATGGGGACTTATCTGTCGCACTCGACGTCAAAGCGGCTGCATTTACCGCCAGCGCTCGCCAAAAAATTGAGGCGGCAGGAGGAAGCTGCGAGATCGTAGCCGATTAAAGCGATGCGAAGAGATTGACCCGAAATCGATGGCAACGATCGCGAGAAGAGGAATGCCTTTATGGTGGTAAGTCGAGATCAGACCCCCACTGCCCAAGAGACCTTCATGCAGATGGCTCAAGCGGCGGGATTGCGGGGGCGAATTTTAGTTACGATTGGCTTAATCGTTCTAGTCCGCTTGGGCGTTTGGCTGCCCGTTCCCGGTCTCGATCGGGCGCGGTTTGCTGCCGACTTCCAAAGTAGCCCGTTTTTCGGACTGTTGAACGCTTTTTCCGGTGGGGGCTTGGAAACCTTGGGGATTTTTGCCCTGGGAATTTTGCCCTACATTAATGCGTCGATCGCCATTCAGTTATTGACTGCAGCCATTCCGTCCTTGGAAGACCTGCAAAAGAACGAAGGCGAAGCCGGACGGCGGAAAATTTCCCAAATTACCCGCTATGTCGCCTTGGGCATTGCCGTCTTGCAAAGTACGGGGATTGCTATCTGGACGAGCGCCTATTCGGTCGATCCCAATCCCGGTGCTTTCTTCATTGCCAAAACCATGCTGGCATTGGTCGCGGGTTCGATGTTCGTCATGTGGGTTTCTGAACTGATTACCGAAAGGGGCATCGGCAATGGTGCGTCGTTGTTGATTTTCGTCAACATCGTTGCCGTCTTGCCCTACTCCTTGAAGAATGTTGCCGAACTCGCCCAGCAGGATCGCGGCATCGTCGGTGGCGTGATCCTGCTGAGTGCCGTCTTTTTGGTGACGATTGTCGGGATCGTCTTCGTCCAAGAAGGGGCGCGTCGCATTCCCATCGTTTCCGCTCGCCGACAAGTCGGGCGTCGGATGTATGGCGAACGGACGAGCTACTTGCCCCTACGGTTAAACCAAGGCGGGGTGATGCCGATTATTTTCGCATCGAGCTTCTTGATTTTGCCGGGATTTTTAGCCGAAGCTACCAACAATGCAGCCCTAAAGAAAGCCGCCAGCTATCTCGGTCCGGGTAGCCCTTGGCCCTTGCTGTACGTCAGCTTCTACCTACTGCTGATTTTGTTCTTCAGCTATTTCTACGCATCCCTCATTCTCAACCCCGACGACCTTTCCAAGAACCTGAAGAAGATGGGTTCGAGCATTCCGGGCATTCGTCCCGGTAAAGCCACCGCCCAGTACATCACCCAAGTGGTGAATCGACTGACGTTTTTGGGGGCTGTGTTCTTGGGAGCGGTGGCGACCATTCCGACTGCCCTTGAAAGTGCGGCTCCGGCTTCGCCCTTTCAAGGTTTAGGAGCTACTTCGCTGTTGATTTTGGTGGGGGTAGCCATCGATACGGCGAAGCAAATTCAAACCTACGTCATCTCTCAGAGATACGAAAAGATGATCGATCGGTAAACCGAGGCAAAGGAGGTTTCATGGGTAGCAATGGAATCCTCCTTTGGACTGGGATTGTCTTGTCCCCCGAAGTCGTTCCCTAACGATCGCATCGATCGTCTTAACACTCGTTCCCCTTGAGGAAATTCGATGGATTATTCAGTTTTGCGCTCGAATCCACAAACGATCTCCTAACTACAACCCTAACGGTTTTGTCAAGTCAAAATTTGATAAGATCTGTTAAAACGTTCGGAACGAGCGTTCCCACCTTTGTGAATCTCATTTACACCCGCAACCTAAAGTTGCAAATCGATGTAGCGTTCAGGGAAACAAAATTGGCTAAGCAAGACTTAATCGAAATGGAAGGCACGGTCACCGAATCGCTGCCTAATGCGATGTTTAGAGTCGATCTCGATAACGGGTTTAACGTCCTCGCCCATATTTCGGGAAAAATACGGCGTAACTACATTAAAATCCTTCCCGGCGATCGCGTCAAGGTCGAACTGACCCCCTACGATCTGACCAAAGGTCGGATTACCTACCGCCTCAAAAAGAAATAGCCGAAGGCGCGAAGCGGCGAGACCCTCTCGAAAAAGCGTTTCGTTCCCCTCGCCTGGTTTTTTCTTGCCACATTGCAACGAAATTAGTATAATATAAAGTTTGTAGTATTGCTCACACCCTCATGAAAGTTCGAGCATCCGTCAAAAAAATTTGCGAAAAGTGCCGCGTTATCCGTCGCCGCGGCCGAGTCATGGTGATTTGTTCCAACCCCAAACACAAGCAGCGGCAAGGCTAGCTCTCCAGACTTTGAATCCAGTCGGCGGAAATGACAGCAACAACTCCCTCTGTCAATTTTGCAGACTGAAATAGTAGACCAACAACGTAACTCGATCTAGGAAAAAGAAACGTGGCACGGATTGCAGGAGTAGACCTTCCGCGCGATAAGCGCATCGAAATCGGACTGACCTATATCTACGGCATCGGACTCGTCACCTCGCAAAAAATTTTAGAGGCAACCGGGATTAATCCAGATACCCGAGTCAAGGATCTTAAAGATAGCGAAGTCGCAGCCTTGCGGGAAGCCGTGGAAACCAACTATCAAGTTGAAGGCGACTTGAGGCGCTGGGAATCGATGAACATCAAGCGTCTCGTCGATATCGGCTGTTATCGAGGACGCCGCCATCGCATGGGGCTTCCAGTCAGAGGACAGCGAACTCGCACCAACGCGCGAACCCGTCGAGGAGTTCGCCGCACGGTTGCCGGGAAGAAAAAGGCGACCAAGAAATAACCCGGTCGATTTCTTTCAAAGAGCGGGTATTCAACGCTCTTTATTCCCCTTAACCACCCCGACGACTCAACCACGAACGCACTCAAAACACGGATATGGCAAGACAACCCAACAAAAAATCGGGCGCGCGCAAGCAAAAGCGAAACGTTCCCAATGGCATTGCTTACATTCAGTCTACCTTCAACAACACGATCGTCACGATTACCGATACCAAAGGCGAAGTCGTTTCTTGGGCAACCGCAGGTTCTAGCGGGTTCAAAGGCGCGAAAAAAGGAACCCCATACGCCGCTCAAACCGCAGCCGAAAGCGCGGCTCGCAGAGCCGGAGACCAAGGCATGCGCCAAATCGAAGTGATGGTCAGCGGACCGGGAGCCGGTCGGGAAACAGCCATCCGGGCTTTGCAAGGTGCGGGCTTGGAAATCACCCTCATTCGAGACATCACCCCAATTCCCCACAACGGTTGTCGTCCGCCCAAGCGCCGGCGAGTTTAGAAAAACCGGGCAGTGAAGTTCCAGTGCGCTTGAGGTTGCTCGAATGTTAGAGGTGTCTCGATTCGAGCCGTCGAGCGTCAGACCGCTAGGGTTACCTGGAAATCGTTAGAGCTGAGTTGACGCTCAGCGACTCAGACAAGTGAAGCCCGCTCGCTGGGGATATAAGGATAAGGGAGGTCATGCCGTGGCGCAATATCAGATTGAGTGTGTAGACAGTAAAAATCCAGAAAAAAGTCAAGGTCTGTACGGAAAATTTATTATCGAGCCCTTAGACCGAGGTCAGGGGACGACGGTGGGCAATGCTTTGCGGCGCGTGTTGCTTTCTAATTTAGAAGGCTCGGCGATTACTGCCGTGCGAATTGCCGGAGTGTCCCACGAGTTTGCCACGATTGCTGGCGTGCGGGAGGACGTGCTGGAAATTCTCTTGAATATGAAAGAAATTGTCCTCAAAAGCCATACGTCTCAGCCTCAAATCGGTCGCCTGCTCGTTCAAGGACCGGCTACGGTGACTGCCGAAAACTTCGATTTGCCGTCGGAGGTTGAAGTCACGTCTCCCAGCCAGTATATTGCCACCCTGTCCGAAAAAGCCACATTAGAAATGGAATTTCGGGTGGAAAAAGGAATAGGATATCGGGCTGTCGAGCGCAATCGCGACGAATCGGGGGCGTTGGATTTTCTGCAAATCGATGCCATCTTCATGCCCGTTCGCAAGGTCAACTACAGCGTTGAAGATGCCCGTATCGGCGGTTCGTTGGAAAAGGATCGCTTGGTGATGGAAATCTGGACGAATGGCAGCTTGACCCCTCAAGAAGCGATCGGCGAAGCGGCTAATATTTTGGTAGATCTGTTCTCGCCGCTCAAGGATATCAATCTCGAGTCGCTCAAGGATGACTTCACCCCAGATGAAGATCCCACTAGCCAGATTCCGATCGAGGAATTAAACCTTTCCGTTCGGGCTTACAATTGTCTGAAGCGGGCGCAAATTAATTCCGTTGCCGACTTGCTCGATTACTCCCAAGAAGACCTGCTCGAAATTAAGAACTTCGGTCAAAAATCGGCAGAAGAAGTGATCGAAGCCCTGCAAAAACGGTTGGGAATTACCCTGCCGCACGAAAAGTCCGCAAAAACATAAAATCGATCGGAATTGGGGATGCAAATCCCCTTTTGTGTCTGGGGCGCTCGATCGTCTCGAACGTCCTGGGAAATCGAACCGTTCACCGAATCATCACTACCCATTGAAGTCCTATGCGCCATCGTTGTCGCGTTCCCCAACTTGGAAAACCTGCCGACCAGCGCAAAGCTCTCCTGAGAGCTTTGACTACCGAATTGCTGCGTCACGGGAGAATTACCACCACCAAAGCCAGAGCGCAAGCCGTTCGCTCCGAAGCCGAGCAAATTATTACCCTGGCTAAGGACGGCTCTCTGGCGGCTCGTCGCCAAGCTCTTGGCTACCTTTACGATAAAGGGTTAGTCCATTCCCTGTTTGCGGGGGTTAAAGACCGTTACGGCAATCGCAATGGCGGTTATACCCGCATTCAGCGCACCGTCCGCCGTCGCGGCGATAACGCGGAAATGGCGATTCTCGAACTCGTATAGGTTATACCGTGTCCGTTCCCGCTCTCGCCACCGAAGATCGCCGAGTTGCCACGATCGTTCAGTATCTGGGCACGCATTTTCATGGATGGCAACGGCAACTCGATCGTCGTACCGTTCAAGAAGAGATGGAAACCGCCTTGGCGAAAGAAGTGGGTCACCCCGTTAAAGTTTACGGGGCGGGTCGGACGGATGCCGGAGTACACGCTGCCGCCCAAGTGGCGCACTTTAACGTTCGCAGTCCCATTCCCGCACCCAAGTGGGCAACCGTCCTCAATACCCGACTGCCGGAGGGGATTATCATCCGGGCTTCGGCGGAAGTGAACTTTGACTGGCACGCTCGGTTTTCAGCACTGTGGCGGCGATACCGCTACACGATCTATACCGACAAGCGCCCCAACTTGTTCGTCAAGCCCTTCGCTTGGCATTACTACCACGCGCCCCTGGACGAATCCCGCATCCAGCAAGCCTTAGATCCCCTGGTCGGTCGCCACCACCTGGCAGCCTTTCACCGGGCGGGATCGCAACGCGCCCATTCCTGGGTAGACGTTCAGGTTGCCGAGTGTCGGCGACAGGGAGCGTTTGTCACCGTGGAGGTGCAAGCGAGCGGCTTTCTGTACGGGATGATGCGCCTGTTGGTGGGTTTGCTCGTACAGGTCGGTCGCGGAGATCGATCGCCGGATGAGTTCCGCGAAATTTGGACCAACGAACGGCGGGAAGTGGTCAAGTACGCCGCGCCCCCCCACGGGTTGTGCCTGTTGCGGGTCGGCTACGAACGCTGTCCCTTTCCCACCGAAGCCTGGATGGACGCCATGCCCAAGTTCGTCTTCGATCCTTTGCCCGTCGCCAATTAACCTTAATATCGATTATTCCATCAGTACCATGACTAAAACTTACCTCCCACCCGTTAACGAGATCGATCGAAAGTGGTACGTCGTCGATGCCAGCAACCAACGCCTGGGACGACTTGCCGTGCAGATTGCCGAAATCTTGCGTGGGAAAAACAAACCCACCTATACGCCCCACCTGGATACCGGAGATTTCGTCATCGTTGTCAATGCCGAAAAAATCCAAGTGACGGGCAAGAAAAGCTCGCAAAAACTGTACCGCCGCCACTCCGGTCGTCCGGGGGGGATGAAAACCGAAACCTTCGAGAAGTTACAGGCGCGTCTGCCCGAACGGATTATCGAAACTGCCGTTAAAGGGATGCTGCCCAAAAATACTCTGGGTCGGCAACTGTTCACCAAGCTGAAAGTCTACGCCGGACCCAACCACCCCCACGACGCCCAACAGCCCGAAGTTTTGAACGTTAACACCATTCCTGGAGACAAAGCCTAATGCAAGCTAATTCGTCGAATTCTGTCACCTACTGGGGAACCGGACGCCGCAAAGAAGCCATTGCTCGAGTGCGATTGGTTCCCGGCACGGGTAAGTTAGTCGTGAACGGCAAAGAAGGAGAGTTGTACTTACAGTTCAACCCTGGATACTTGTCCGTTGCCAAAGCGCCTTTAGAAACTCTGGGATTGGAAGCCGAGTACGATATCCTCGTCAACGTTCGCGGCGGTGGATTGACCGGACAAGCCGATGCCATTCGCTTGGGGGTCGCGCGCGCCCTGTGCGAACTCGATCCCGACAACCGCCAGCCTTTGAAAGTGGAAGGGTATTTAACCCGCGATCCTCGCGCTAAGGAACGGAAGAAATACGGTTTGCGGAAAGCTCGCAAGGCGCCGCAATACTCCAAGCGCTAATTGGAATGTTTCCCTGAGCTTTTCGCGGGACTGTTTGAAAGCTGGGAAAGCGTTAAAATACTTGTAGAATATCCTTATTTTGGAGAGCTAAATCGATGCCTAAACCCGATATTCATCCCGAGTGGTATCCCGAAGCTAAAGTCTATTGCAACGGCGAAGTGGTCATGACCGTCGGCTCCACCAAACCCGAACTTCACGTCGATGTTTGGTCGGGCAACCATCCGTTTTATACCGGAAACCAAAAGATTATCGACACCGAAGGTCGGGTCGAGCGCTTTATGCGGAAATACGGAATGCTCGATACCCAAGGCAAAGCATCCGAGTCTAAAAAATAGTCGGGTTGTTTCGGTTGGCGTTTAGAGGTCGGACGAGTTAGGAACTGCTTCTGAAGTTCGATCGACGTTCGATCGCCCAATCGCTTTAACCGATGGCGCAGTTCAGACCGCCAAAGACGAGAAATAACGAACGATCGACAGCGCGTCTGAAACTCTAAAACCATCCGATTGCCCGATTTATTTAGACTGAGAGAATTGTGTCATGGCTGAAACGTACCTGTTAGATAAACTCAAATCCGTCGAGCAAACCTTTAACGAGCTAACTCGCCGACTCGCCGATCCCGATATCGCTCGCGACCCGCAAGAGTTTCAACGGGTCGCCAAGTCTCGAGCTTCTTTAGAAGAAGTGGTGACGACTTACAACGAGTGGAAAGCGGCGGGAGAGGAGTTGGCAGGCGCCCAACAGGTACTCAAAGAAGCCAGCAACGATCCGGAAATGCAAGAGATGGCGGCGCTGGAAGTCGAGGAACTCAAAGAGAAACTCGCCAGTTTGGAAGAGCGCTTAAAGATTTTGCTGCTGCCTCGCGACCCCAATGATGATAAGAATATTATGTTGGAAATTCGCGCCGGGACGGGAGGCGACGAAGCCAGTATCTGGGCGGGAGATTTGGTGCGAATGTACTCTCGCTATGCCGAGAGTCAGAATTGGAAAGTCAAGCTCGTCAGCGAGTCTCTAGCAGATATGGGGGGATTTAAAGAGGCAATCCTGGAAATTCAGGGGGATTGCGTTTACAGCAAGCTCAAATTTGAAGCCGGAGTGCATCGGGTGCAGCGCGTTCCCGTCACCGAAGCGGGGGGACGGGTGCATACTTCGACGGCAACCGTGGCAGTGATGCCGGAAGTGGACGAAGTGGAAGTACAAATCGACCCGAAAGATTTGGATATTTCGACAGCGCGTTCTGGCGGTTCGGGGGGGCAAAATGTCAACAAGGTGGAAACGGCGGTAGACTTGTTCCACAAACCGACGGGAATTCGGATTTTCTGTACGGAAGAGCGATCTCAACTGCAAAATCGAGAGCGCGCGATGCAAATTTTGCGGGCGAAACTGTACGAAATGAAGTTACAGGAACAGCAGGCGGAAGTCACTTCCCTGCGGCGCTCTCAGGTGGGGACAGGTTCGCGATCGGAAAAAATCCGCACCTACAACTATAAAGATAGTCGCGCCACCGACCACCGTCTCGGACAAAATTTTAATCTGGGAACCGTCCTGGAAGGGGATTTAGAACCCGTCCTGCAAGCGTGCATCTCGCAATCGCAGCAACAACAATTAGCCGAACTGGCAGCGTCTTCATCGATGCCAACTTCGGTTTAAGGGTTTGTAGAAGCGAAGCATTGGGCGCTCGATTTTGCGCTTTTACCGATAAGTTATTGCCCCAATGCTTCGCCTCCCGGAGTTACGGATTCAAGAACAGTCCGCTCCCGTACTGACGTCAGAAAACGCTCGAATCTAGATGTGTTGAACGTCAGCTTTGCCGTAAATGCCATGAATAAGCTGCTGAAAATACTTTTTTATCAAAGTCAATCGAGAAACATAATAATAGAATGCTTGGGTTGAAAATTTTATCTAAATGATTTTCGAGAATTTTCACATCATCTATTTTAATTACCTCAATCTTCATCACTTTTCACAAGATTAGTAAAATTAACTATTTATTTTTTTTAGTTTAAATTAAAATTACCAACCCATCGTTCCTGGTTCACCTTTAAATGGACCGACAATATCAGCAGTAATCCATCCGCCATAGAAATCCCCTGGTTGCGGTGTTACTAATTCATCATTAACGTAGCAAGCATCCATTAAAGCCGCTATAAAACCATAGTATTCTCCAATTTCCACAAAATCTGGTGTAGGGTTAAAATATTTCCAAGCCGCATTATTTATATATTGATTACCAATCTTGAGATTGTAATATTGATATCGACCTTTCCATTCACACAAACCTCTTCTCGATGATTCGATTAAATATTCTAATTTAACGTCTTCCGGAGGAAAGTAATAAGTGGGAGGATGACTAGTTTCTAATACTCTTTTTCCTCTGTTGGTTTCTGCCAAAACAACGCCATTACAAATCACTTTTAAATGCTTATTTGTATCTTGTAAAACAGCAGGACGTGGGTAATCCCACACAGATTCTTGACCGAGTTTGGGTGGTATTGGATTGGGTCTCATGTTTGTTTTCTGATTTAATAGTTTTGGGTTGTAGGGAAATTAGCAAAACGTAGACACCAAAGCGTATATGACAAAGTGTACGAAGGGGAATCGCCCTATTCAGTGACTTCCTGGATTAACTAGCAGCAGCCATCTTAGTCAACCCCCCATGATAGTGTTTGCAGATTAAAACCCTCCATCATCCGCCTGTTTAATGCTTTATATCTCGAGCAATGCGAAACCCAGCATGCTGATAAAAATGGGGACGGAACCAATTGCGGTAATATTTTAAAGCTTCCGTGCCATTGGTTATCCAACATCCCCCTAACATCATGTGATGTTTGGTATCGAAAAAGATTGCTGAGTTATCTTCATAAAGACAATGAGGCTGATATCCTGATAAAGGGTTTAAGTTATCGCTCAACCATTCCCAAACATTACCTCGTAAATCGTACAATCCAGACTCGCTTTTTTCCGTTTCTAGCATGCCCACAGGACTCGGCGAGCCAAATTTAAAATTGAGATTGTAATCGTCTATATCTTTGACTAAGCCATTTCCATAAGTAGCAACATTGTACTCAGCTTCACTCATTAACCGAGTTCCCTGACCCTGAGAACGACTGTAAGCCATCGCCTCATAATGATTCACCTCCACGGGCCAATCTAAAGGTAAATCTATTTCATCAAACATTGCCCGATATTGATACCGATCATTTGCTGGTATCCAAAATTTGGGATGTTGGATTTTATTTTGAGTTTTCCAAAGCCATGATTCAGCATCCCAATACTCTGGGTTTTCGTAGCCACCATCTTTGACAAAATTGAGAAACTCACCATTGGTAATCAGGTATTTACTGGCGAGAAACGCTGAAACTTCAACAGTCCGCGATCCGTAATCGATATCCCAACCATAGGTTGGATCGTCATAGGCTTTGCCGAGTTGGGCGACACCTCCAGAAACTTCCACCATTTCATTTTCAGAAGTGTAACCATTCAAAGGAGCATATTCCCAAGTGGGTGGACGCTTGACTCTCTCAATGGGTAATTGGCGAAATAACATGGAAGAAGTTTCAATGTGAATTCGCTGGTGTTCGATTCCCATGATTAATGCCCACAGCGGAGAATCGGGTAGAATCGGTAAAGAAATGGGTGTGTTTTGGATGATATCAGAAATTACTGAATAAGCTCGTTCTCGATACGCCCAAGTTTGTGCAACCTGGGGCCATTCTAGATGGGAAATAGCTCGATCCAGTTCCTCTGGAACCTCCGGATCTACCCCAATCTCAAAGAGGACTTCATAGTCCGGATTCAGGCGGTGTTCTAATAATTCAACCCGGATTAATTTGTTAATATAGAAAACGGCAGAATGTCCTAGATAAAAAATCAAAGGATTTCTCAAAGGGTCGGGGTTGAGATTGAATGTATCTTCTCCCACGAGACTTTGCAACAACAAATCTTCTAGTTTCCAAGCATTCTCAAAGTAATCCAGGAGCGTTGGGCGATCGCAAGTATCGAGTTGGGGAGGATGAATCGATCGAATCTTTGTCATGACAAGCTCGTTTTAACTTTAACTAAACAATTGATTATGGCTCGATCCGAGTTTTTAATTGTAGTCAAAAAAAACGCCTGGAAAGGCTGGGCAAACACTCAACGAGTGTGGAAGCCTGACAGAGGAAATGAGGTCGGTAGAGTTCTGGCATTCACGCTGTTGTTGTCCAAACCTCCCACAGTTTCTGGATTTGACGGTGAATTCTCTCTTCAACCTCCCAATTCAAAATCCAAAACGGGTAAAACTCATGTTCTGAGGAAGGTTTGGGTGATTTCTCCAAGAGGTCTAGTCAAAATAAAATAAAGTCACAATTCGGCGCTGCTCTTCGGCATCCCGGCAGGTTTGCAGCAGCGTATGGCTATCGTGAAATGCAAAGCAGATTAACTGCTGGCATCGAGAAATAATTTCGAGATTGCACAGGGCGCTTGCCTCTCCCAGCGAGAGATTGTCGTTGCCGGGGTTTTCCACCAAGTGCATCACCTTGGAGAGAACCGATCGCGATTCTTGAGGCTGGCGCTTGAGACTTTGAGGCAGAATCACCGTTAGTTGGTTGGCATCGGCTCGCATCGCGCCTCGGATGGCGGCTAAATTCGTTCCGGTTGCGCCTGAAGTAATTAAGCGATTGCCTCCGAGGACGAGTGCGTAGCTCATCATCTCAATGAGGTGTTGATGGGTAATCGGAACGTGGCGAGATCCTAGTAGAGCAATTCGCTTCGAGCCAGATTGCTGGATCGTTGCCAGTTCTTGCAGAAAAACATCAACTTTATCGAAGGTCTCTGTGGATTGACTCAAAGACTGAATGGGAGGGAATAAGGACAACCTTGTTATTTTAGCAAAACTCTCGATCGATTCCCTATTTTGCTGAAGAAAAGTAGGGGTTTGGTCGTACCAAACCCCCAGTGCGGAGATCGATGACTGTCTATTCCCCCACAAGTAACGGTTCGCGGCGATCGAGGAATGACGGGTTTTTCCGCTAGCGGGCGGATCGCTCAAGCTTTGGCTTCCACCACTTTCAAATACTCGGTATTGACGCCGGACTCGCGGGTCAGGGCAATTTTTCCCGTCCGCGCCACCTCGCGCAAGCCAAATTTCTGTAAGACTTGCATGATGGCGACCATTTTGCCGGGATCGCCCACAACTTCGACAATGACGGAATTTTCGGCGACATCGACAATTCGCGCGCGGAAGATCTGGGCGATTTCCAAGATTTCCGATCGCGTGGTGCTGGTGGCATTCACCTTCAGCAGCATTAACTCGCGCTCGACGCAAGGAACTTCCGTAATATCCTGCACCTTCAGCACGTTAATCAGTTTGTACAGTTGCTTGGTCAACTGTTCGATCACCTGGTCGTTGCCGGGAACCACCATCGTAATCCGGGAGACGCCACCTTGTTCGGCAGCCCCCACTGCCAGACTTTCGATGTTAAATCCCCGACGCGCAAATAAACCCGCAATGCGAGAGAGGACGCCAGCCTCATCTTCAACTAAAACAGAAAGCGTATGTCTCACGATCGTTCAGGAAAATCTCTATAGTAGTGTGAGTTCAATTTTAATTGTCATTGGTCATCAGTCAGCGGTCATTTGGATTTTGGATTTTGGGGTTTGGGGTTTGGGGTTTGTTGCCTTCACGGTCTCCGTGTCTCCGTGTCTCCGGATCTCCCTTCCCCTGCTCCCCCTGCCTTCTCTTACTCCTGACTCTCTCGAACGCCTGCAACTTCCGAACTCTTTTGAAACACATTTCGCAGCCAAGGGGGAGCGATGAAGGTTGTCAGGATCACCATGACAATGATGGCAGCTTGGAGAGAGTCCGAGAGGACGCCACTGGCTGCCCCAACTCCGGCAAAGACCAATCCCACTTCGCCTCGGGGAATCATGCCCACACCGATCGCCCATTTATTAATTCCCGGCTGACCGAACACCGTCAAGCCCGTTACCACTTTACCGACGATCGCCACCACAATGAGGAAGCTGGCAATAATCAAACCTTCACGATTGCTGGGAACGGCGGGATTGAGAACGCCGATATCCGTTTGCGCCCCCACCACCACGAAGAAAATGGGGACGAACATATCGGCAATGGGTATCACTTGCTCTTCTAATTCTCGTTGGATTTCCGTTTCGCCCAAAACCAATCCGGCAGCAAACGCGCCTAGAATCGCTTCTAAGTGAATGGCGGCTCCCAAATACGACAGGATAAAGGCAAAAATGAGAGCGGAAATCAGCAGTGGACCCCGCGTTTTTAGCTCTTTGACCAACGCCACGAAATAAGGACCCAAAAACCGACCGAGAACGATCGCCCCGATTAAGAACGCTCCAGCGCTAATGGTGAGATAGAGAATGTTGGTGACTTCGATTTCCCCGGTTTTCACCAAACTGGCAACCACTGCCAGAACGATAATCCCGAGAACGTCATCGAGAACGGCTGCCCCGATAATAATTTGACCTTCTTTAGAACTGAGGCGATCGATTTCTGCCAAGACCTTCGCCGTAATGCCAATACTGGTTGCTGTCAGTGCTGCCCCGGCAAAAATGGCGGGAATCGTCGGCGTACCAAATAAAGTAATCAGTCCCACCGTTCCCAAACTGAAAGGAACCACGACCCCAATTACGGCAACCACCGCCGCTTGAGGACCGTATTTAATTAATTCTGCCAATTCCGATTCCAATCCGATCTCGAACAGGAGGATAATCACCCCCAATTCCGACAGGACGGAAATCACCTCGGAGATGGCTGCAAAGGTGGCATCGGCAGCCGCCGGAGTCAGACCGCCCGTGGTTTGCAAGAAGTTGAGGATAGCCGAATCGGCAGCGTGGGCGCCGCTTTCGGGAAAGACCAGTAAATTAAGAGCGGAAACCCCGACGACCACGCCGCCCACCAAGTCCCCTAGAACGGGGGGTAAATTAATTCGGGCGCAAATTTCTCCCCCGATTTTGCTGGCGAAGTAAACGACGACCAAACTCAGCAGCACCCCGGACATGACGATCGAGGATTCGGCAGTGGCTTCGGATTCGGTTGCCGTTGCTAGCACCGGAAGGATCGAGCTAGCGTCGGACAGGGAAAAAATGGGCGAGACCGAACTCACCCACGGAATGCAATCGATCATTCATTCTCCAGAACTCGCTCTGTATAATGTACCTGGTTATCCGCCGATCAGGGGCGCAGGGGATGGGGAACCGCCCAGATTTTCCCATGTCCGTCGCCATGTTATAGCTGTAGCCAGGAGTGTTAGGAAGGCAAAACTGGAAACCCCAACCGATCGACCTTCTGCCTTCTGTTATAACGGCATCATTTCTGGCGATCTCGGGAGTTGAATTTCGCAATGAATGCGACTGAAGGTGGGGCGGAAACAGCGATCTTCCACCAGAATTTCCATGCGCCGATCGGGCAACCCAAAGCAAACTCGGTTACGATAATCCTGAGTTGCGTCGTCCCAGTGTCCGTGAACGGCGAGCAGATCTTCCAATGTGTCGAAACCGTTCACCCAATGGGGCGGAGCCAGCCAAAATAAATAATAGCGAGAACGATCGAGTCCAAACTGCAATTGAGCGCCCACGGCAACCACGCCTTTAAAGCGATCGGACGGATGGCTGCGACGCTTTTGATAGTCGGTCAAGCGCTGGCGATACAAATATAACGGTTTGGATGTCAGTTTAGCCATGCCCCGCTCGAGTTGTCGCGCGTCGGTTGCCTCCCGTTTGATTTCACTGGCGAAGTGAAATCCCACTTCGTCTTCGGGACCGAGCAGTTGCCGCAGCGATACGGGGTGCGGATCGCCGACTGAGAGAATCTTAGATTCCGAAGGGGTTGGGGTCATCCAACAGGCAACGATGAGATAGTTCTCGGTTTTGGGATAGCGAACGACAAAGCCGTTGACCAACGTTCCCACTTTTCCCAGGGGATCGCGATCGTCGGTCGAGTCCTTGAACGGCTTGACGCGATATCCTTCAAACAAATCGAAATTCAGCATGGTCGGGGGCTCTGCTATAGCTTTTGTCTGGTTCTACCACGGTTAGATTGACCGGTCGTGTAACTGGGAATACAGTTTGCCGAGCGATCGCCCGATCGGTACTTACAAGGGAATGTTTTTTAGATTCGGGTGAGTTTGAGCAGGGGAAGCCAGGGGAGCAGGGGAAGCAGAAAGCAAAAGCGCGACTAGCAACCCCAAATCTAAAATCTAAAATTCTAAACCCCAAACCCCAAATCACTAAAGACTATTCCACCGCACTTTCAACCCCTCGATCGCCCTGACGCAGATACGCTTCGATAAACGGGTCGAGATCGCCATCCATCACATCGCCGATTGCCGACGTTTCCACCCCCGTACGCAAATCTTTGACCATTTGATAGGGGTGAAACACGTAGTTGCGAATTTGGTTGCCCCAGGCAGCTTCCACCATATCGCCGCGAATTTCGGCAATTTCTTGAATCCGCTGTTCTCGGGCGATAATCAATAATTTTGCCTTGAGTAAAGCGAGAGCTTTTTCCTTATTTTGCAGTTGCGATCGCTCTTGGGTGCAGCGAACGGCTAGACCCGTCGGCAAGTGAACGATGCGGACTGCCGTTTCCACCTTATTGACATTTTGTCCGCCTTTACCGCCCGATCGCGAAGTGGTAATTTCTAAATCCTTTTCGGGAATCTCGAGTTTCACCTCTTCATCCAGAATCGGCATCACCTCCACCCCGGCAAAACTGGTTTGTCGCTTGCCGTTGGCGTTAAATGGCGAAATTCTCACCAAGCGGTGGGTTCCCTTTTCTGCCTTCAAATACCCGTAAGCATAGCGTCCGGTAATTTCCAGGGTCACGGATTTAATCCCCGCTTCGTCCCCTTCCGACAGTTCCGTCGTTTCCGCCCGATACCCTTGCTTTTCGCACCAGCGAGTATACATTCGCAGCAGCATTTCCACCCAATCTTGAGCATCCGTTCCTCCGGCTCCAGCATTAATTGTCAGTACCGCGCCCCCTTTATCGTAGGGTTCCGAGAGGAGCTGCTGCA
Organism: Oscillatoriales cyanobacterium M59_W2019_021; assembly: GCA_015295945.1. Lineage (GTDB taxonomy): Bacteria > Cyanobacteriota > Cyanobacteriia > Cyanobacteriales > Geitlerinemataceae > DVED01. Next base: position 59,739 of record DVED01000001.1, read on the forward strand.
ATTCCCACTGTTCCAACTCTCGATTGAGGCGATCGACATTGGTTTGCGCTTCCGCCAGCAACATCTCGTCGGTATCTTCGGCGAGCAATTCCAACACCGCTTGGGTATCTTCCAAGGTCCTGACCCAACGCTGGTACTGCTCTACGCTGGATTTGAGGTCGTTGAGGTGTTGCAGGGTCTTTTGGGCGCGATCGCGATCGTCCCAGAATTCCGGTTGAGCCGCAACTTGCTCGAGATCTTGAATTTGAGCTTGCAGTGCGGGTAAGTCAAAGATAGTCCTGGGTTTTCCCCAGGCGATCGGACAAAGTGGTGATTTCGCGTTCGATTTCTAAAACTTCCATAGATTAGTCATGGGTCACTGGTCATTTGGAGTTGGGTGTTTGGGGTTTGGGGTTAGGGATTTGGGGTTAGGGATTTTAGATCTAAGATTTGGGATCTATGACTTATAACTGCTTCCCCTGCTTCCTCTGCCTCCCCTGCTCTCTTCCCCTCCTGCAACTCCCGAACTCCTGTTAGGAATTTTAGCTTGATCGGCGACACTGCGATCGCTCGGCAACGGGGCATTGACGCAAAGATTGTTCTAATGCTGCCATATCGATTGGCTTGCTGAGATAATCGTTCATCCCCACTGCCAAACAGGTTTCGCGATCGCCGATTGCCGCGTTCGCCGTCAGGGCAATAATCCAAGGATGGCGATCGTTCGGCAAGTCTTGACGGATGCGGCGAGTGGCTTCTAAGCCGTCCATGTGGGGCATCTGTACGTCCATAAACACCACATCGTAAAACTGACGACCCAAAGCATCCAACACTTCTATCCCATTGGTCGCCAAATCCGCCTCGTATCCCAACCGCTTCAAAATTCTCAACACCAACTTTTGATTGACGGGGATGTCCTCTGCCAGCAGAATTTTCAATGGCGGCGGTTGATCGCTGCCCTCTTCAGGCGCAATCCTGGATCGGTTGGGGTCGATCGATCTCGGTATCGGAGGTAGAGAACGAGTCGCGGGAAAAGTGATATCCATCCACACCATACTTCCCACTCCCGGCAAACTGTGAGAATGCAGCGTACTGCCGATTTGGAGAAGGAGTTGATGAATCGGGCGGGGTTCTCCCACCTCCATCGGGCGCGAAAAACAATCGGATAAGGCTAATTGTAGCGGGAGCAAATGCAACGATTCTGCCGTCCAACCACCTCCCGTATCCTCAACTTGGAAGCGCAGTTGAGAACTCGCAGGTGCGGATTCTGCGAGTGCATCCGGTTGGAGAACCTCTACTGTGAAGGTCACGCCGCCCACTTTGGTGATGTGAATGGCGTGGTTTAACAGATGAACTAAAATGTCCCGCAATAGTCGATGGTCAGTCAGCACCCGATCGGGAAGTCGATCGGTCTGGTGGTAGGTAAATGTAATTCCCTTGCGCTCGGCATGGGGGCGGCAGAGATCTACAATCTCTTCCAAAAAAGAGGAAAGAGACAACTCTGCTGGATAAAACTCCTTCATTTCAACCTCGATTGCCGAATAAAGTGAAGAGGTTGTCAAGGTCGAGTGGCAGAAACTTTCGCCACGGGGATCGCTGGTAGCGGCAGGCTGGGAAACCTCAGAGAAAGTTTTTGTCATTGAGGAAAACGCTACTGATACACACTAACGAAAATTGTCTGAATTGACAATCGAATTAAACCCCCCAGGGGCAAAGTTCTTAACTTTTTCACAGTTTGGGATCGACAATTGTTATGAAAGATACCGTTTGCTTCCCGAGAAACAATAGATTGGCGGTCGATCTCGATTGACCGACCTCAATTGAGAATTTTTGATAAGCGTTTGTCGTTTCGCTAAAATTTAAGAAATGTTGCAAAACTATCGATAAACTTATGAAACCTAACGTCGAAATTTATACCTGGAGTCGCTGTCCCTTCTGCATCCGTGCGAAAGCTTTACTCGACAGCAAAGGGGTTGAATATACCGAATACACGATCGATGGTGACGAAGATGCGCGGGACACAATGTCGGAACGCGCTAACGGACGACGCAGCCTACCCCAAATCTTCATCAACAATCGCCACATCGGTGGCTGCGACGACCTGCACGACCTCGACCATCGCGGCGAACTCGATCCGCTCCTGCAAACGGCATCGGCATAAGCAGCTTGGCATTTCTATTATATATAGAAGCGAAATCGGACGGACACCCAGAAGCGGCGATCTGGAGGCGCGGAGATTCGCGTTCTCCTATTTCAAGGCGTTTGGGTTGAAGTTCGAGTTTCCAGGGTGGCAATATTGCTTTTTTTTTCTCGATCGGGTCGCGTTCGCGGTATCCCAGAACCCCCATAGATTCTCGAGCTTCTCAATACGTCCTGATCGCTATCGACCCCACCCGGAGACTGCCAACCGATGACAAAAGGTGAAATTTTTCCGACTTATCCCCTATAATGAGAAGTAAGGTAAAGAAACGTAAACTCTAAGCACGCTCGATCTCCTTTTCTGCTTAGCGGCGATACTCCAAGAGGAGTCGCTGCGCGATCGGAGAGTACAACTCGGGCAAGCCGAGAGTCATAATACTTTGCTTCGCAATACTACTGGAGATTCGCGTAATGACAATAGCAGTAGGACGCGCAACAGTCGAAAGAGGATGGTTCGACGTCCTCGACGACTGGCTGAAGCGCGATCGATTCGTCTTCGTCGGGTGGTC
>DVED01000124.1 GCA_015295945.1 Oscillatoriales cyanobacterium M59_W2019_021
AACCTGATAAGCTAAATAAAACCAGGGAAATACCGACATTCAGGCATGGATATCAAAAACGGTTTTGTGGGTACGGTAGGCAACACCCCACTGATTCGGCTCAACAGCTTCAGCGACGAAACAGGTTGCGAAATTCTCGGCAAAGCGGAGTTTCTCAATCCCGGCGGTTCCGTCAAAGACCGGGCAGCCCTGTATATCATCCAAGATGCCGAAGCCAAAGGGTTGCTCCAACCGGGGGGAACGGTGGTCGAAGGCACGGCAGGGAATACGGGTATCGGGTTGACCCATATTTGCAATGCTCGAGGCTACAAATGTCTGATTATCATCCCCGAAACCCAATCTCAGGAAAAAATGGATGCTCTGCGGACTTTGGGGGCGGAGGTGCGTCCGGTTCCTGCCGTACCGTATAAAGATCCCAACAATTACGTCAAACTTTCCGGTCGGATTGCCAGCGAAATGGACAATGCCATCTGGGCGAACCAATTCGACAATCTCGCCAACCGCCAAGCACACTACGAAACTACCGCCCCGGAAATTTGGGCGCAAACCGACGGCAAAATCGATGCTTGGGTAGCGGCGACGGGAACGGGGGGGACTTATGCCGGAGCAGCGATGTTTTTCAAAGAGAAAAATCCCGACGTGCGTTGCGTGGTTGCCGACCCCATGGGGAGCGGGTTGTACAGTTACGTGAAAACGGGGGAAATTAATATCGAAGGCAGTTCCATTACCGAAGGCATCGGCAACAGCCGGGTGACGGCGAATATGGAAGGTGCGCCGATCGACGATGCCATCCGCATTGACGATCGCGAATGTTTGCGCGTGGTTTACCAACTTTTGCGGCAAGATGGGTTATTTATGGGCGGTTCTGTGGGTATTAACGTCGGTGCTGCTGTGGCGTTAGCTAAGGAAATGGGACCCGGACATACGATCGTCACGGTGCTGTGCGATAGCGGTTCTCGCTACCAGTCTCGCTTGTACAATCCCGAATGGTTGGCGTCGAAGGGTTTGTCGATCGATTAAAACGGTAATGGGTAATGGGTAATGGGTAATTGGATTGAAGTTTGCTGCCTGAGATGGGGTCTCCCGACCCAGTTCTCAAACGGATGCCTAAAGAATTGGAGAACCTTATCGCGCGAATCTCGCAGGGATGGCGGATCGCGAACTCGAGTGGCGTTCCCAAAGGCTTCCCTCCCATTAACCCTCGTCTGCCTCGCTTCCTTCTCCAGTTGGGGAAAACCTGCCGTCGCCCACAACATCCAAACCGACGGCACGGTGGGGGCAACGTTTCACATCGAACCCGATCATAACCCCCGTGCGGGCGAACCCACAACAGCTTGGTTTGCCTTGACTAAAGCGGGTGGGGAAGCGATTCCTTTGGCACAGTGCGATTGTCGGTTGGCGGTGTACGATCGCGCTGCCGACCCCGATACCCCCGTCCTCACGCCACCTCTAGAAGCGATCGCCGCCGAACAGTACCGCGATATTCCCGGTGCTGAGATCGTCTTTCCCCAAGCGGGGATTTACGAGTTGGAAATTAGCGGATCGCCGAAAGCCGAAGCGGAGTTCGAGCCGTTTGCTCTGACGTACTCCGTGACCGTCAGTCCCGGCAAAGCGGCTGCCGTTCCCGCAGAAACCGCTCCAACGGCGATCGACAGTCAAGTCAATCTAAAGGAGTCTCGCCCTTCTCAGGGAGAATGGTACTGGGCGGCAATCGGTCTGGGGGTGATTGTGGTAGCTGTTGCCCTGTGGATGGCACGTCAGCCGCGATCGAAATGACGTATTAATCCATCCCCAACTTAGCCGCAAATGCGCAGTTCTTCGGGTTGAAATTGACGATCGCCATCGAGTTGCCAACTGCGGATATCGATAGTTTTACCGTTTCGGACGGAGGCAATGATATAAGAATACTGTTGCCACGCCCAGAGGCGATCGCATTCAGAAGGAACGGCGGGATGGTTGGGATGGGAATGGTAGATGCCGATGATATCGAGTTGGCGTTCCCTAGCGGAGCGTTGTGCGGCAAACATCGTTTCCGGGGCGATCGTGTAGCGGCGTTCTTGGGTAAAATCGTTCGATGTGTCGGAATCCGAAACGAATGATCGCGCGGATTCCCCATCCCACGCATTCTCAGTTTCCCATACTTCTACCAAAACTTTCCCCCCCGCGATCGTCCGTCCCAACAGCAAACCGCAGCACTCGTACGGATACGATCGCTCCCCACTCTCCCGAATCGCTCGCAGATGTTCCTCCCGTAACTCTAAAATCATTGATTTTGTTAGTGGTTAGTGGTTAGTGGCTTGGGGTTGGTAATGGGTAATTGGCAAACCTCTGCCTCCCCTGCTCAAGAAAGCTCCTGAACTCCTGTAACTCCTGTAGGCGCAGCCAGTGCGAAGCACTTACTCCTGAACTCCTTCTTTCTATGTCCCTCATCTTAACCAACGACGACGGTATCGACGCACCGGGATTGGCAGCTTTGCGGCAAGCGGTGCGTTCTCTGCCGGATAAAGCGATTATCGTCGCACCGCAGGAACACCACTCGGGATGCGGTCATCAGGTAACCACCCATCGATCGATTCCCGTCGAAAAGCGATCGCCGACGGAGTACGCGGTGGGGGGAACCCCTGCCGATTGTACCCGATTGGCACTGAGTCATTTGCATCCCCAAGCAAGTTGGGCGATCGCCGGGATTAATGCTGGGGGGAATTTGGGGGTGGATTGCTATATTTCCGGAACGGTGGCGGCGGTGCGAGAAGCGGCACTGCACGGCATCCCCGGTATCGCCATTTCCCAGTATCGCAACCGACAACGCGAGATCGATTGGGAAGCGGCAACGCGGTGGAGTGCGATAATTATAGCCGAGTTGATGCAACGGGCGATCGAACCCTACAGCTTTTGGAATGTCAATCTCCCCCATCGAGAACCGGGAGAACCGGAACCGGAGATCGTCTTTTGTCCATTGAGTTACGACCCTTTACCGATCGAGTATCGACAAGAAGGCGATCGCTTTCACTATACAGGAGTCTACCAACAGCGCGATCGAACTCCGGGAACCGATGTAGACGTGTGTTTTTCTGGCAATATCGCCGTCACCCACGTGAGATTGGGTTAGTGGTTAGTGGTTAGTGGTTAGTTGCTTCTCTCCCCCTGCCTTCTGCCATCTTCCCGCAAAACTGCATAGGCAATCGCTCCCCAGAAGTATATGGAAGTAGAACGCAAAAACGATCGCCCAGAAACGAACAGGAGAGCAAGCGTCATGGCATCTACCCTCCCCACCTCCAACCCTAATTCTCTGAGCCTATCGCAGTTGGCGGCGGTATCGGTTCCCCTCTCGTTGCTGCGTAGCGGACAACTTCTCGCCATTACCCCGGATTCCCAAGGTGGATTGCTGTTAGATAAAGGCTTCTACACCGATTTAGTCCTGCCGGGAGCGGCAGTGGGTGGCGTGTTCGATCTCAACTGCAAAGCCATTCGCGTCATCGGTACAGTTCAATTTTACGCCCCAGAGTCTCGAGCCGATCGCACTATCGCCTACCAAAAACGCATGGCAAGTCAAAATCTCCTCAAACAAATTGTATCGGAACCCGCGCCTTTATCTCGCGCCGATCGCATTATCTACTTTCTGACCCGCAAATTTGGTTCCGAAGAAATGCAGCAAATGCCGATGGAATGGATCGCCAAATTAGTGGGAATTATGCCCAAAACCGTTCGCCTTTTTTGGCATCGTCATCAGTTGGCAACCGTAAAAAAGCTGGAAGATCGATCGCCCCAACTTCAAGCTGTTCGTGCCTGCTAAATCTTATAAACACGATCGACACCAAAACCTAAAACGTGGTATAAAAAAGCCTATTCCGCTCGATCGCCAAGCGACTCTATCGGAGGATCGCTCAAATTTATCAATTCTCAATTTTAAATGTAAATATTGTTGAAACATAGAGGATAGATCGTTGAATTTATGATATTTAAAACTGCAATCGCTCAGTCTCCATAACCGATCGGCTGTACTCGTTTTTTGGCATTAAAAATTTAGCCATTTTACCCATTACCTAACACATGATGAAACGCCGTCACTTTTTACAATTTGCAGGTTCGACTCTTGCAGCTTTGGGAATCAATCAATTCGATCTCTTTCGACAGGGCGATCGATACGGTAGAGTTCTCGCCCAAGACACGCCCCGCAAACTCGCTCTTTTGGTGGGAATTAATGATTATACAGGAGCTTGGCCCTCTTTAAAGGGTTGCTTAACTGATGTGGAAATGCAGAGACAACTGCTCATTCACGGATTTGGATTTAACGAGAGCGATATTCGCGTTGTCACAAATGCCAGTCGAAACGAAATTTTAACGGCTTTTGAAGAGCATCTCATCAAACAGGCAAAACCGGGAGATGTTGCCGTTTTCCACTTCTCCGGTCACGGTTCGCGAGTCATCGATCTCGCTTGCAATAGCATTGGTGGTTTCAACAGTACATTTGTTCCCATCGACAGTCCGATTCCTGCTAACGACGAAGGCACGGTCAACGATATCATGGGGCGATCGCTTTTCTTATTAATGTCTGCCGTGCAAACTGAGAACTTAACCGTCATTCTCGATAGCTGCCATTCTGGGGGTGGAAAACGGGGAAATTTCACCGTGCGATCGCGACCGGGATCGGAAATTTTTGCTCCCTCGGAAACCGAATTAGAATTCCAAGAACGAATTCGATTAGACTATACAAATTTATCCCCAGAAGAAGTCGAAGAATTGCGATGCGAAAATATCGCTAAAGGCGTGGTCATTGCTTCCGCCAGCCGCGATCAATTAGCCGTCGATGCTCCATTTGATGACTTCCACGCCGGAGCGTTTACCTATCTGATGACGCGCTATTTGTGGCAGCAAACGCGATCGGAACCCATCTCTCAAGTCCTGGCACAACTCGCTCGCACGACCGAGGTAATGGCTACCAAATCGGGTATCCTCCAAATTCCGGAAATGGAATTCAATCCACCAGAAAATCAATCCCAACCGCTCTATTTTATCGAACCCGAGAAAATCCCTGCCGAAGGTGTCATTTTACAGGTACAGGGCGATACGGTTGATATCTGGCTCGGAGGTGTCGATCCCGAAAGTCTCGAAGCTTTTACCGCAGACACCCTCATGTCCGTCATGGATGCCTCGAGACAAGATATCGGGGGAGATTCTCCCTTACTCATCAAACTCGAATCGAGAAATGGATTGCTCGGACAAGGTAAAATTCAGTCGCATCCCCAACAAAGCACAATCCGAGCAGGAATGTTCGTCCAAGAGCAAGTGCGGGTCATTGATGAAGATATTTCGTTACATATCGGCTTAGATAGCGAATCTCTTAACGCTAGCGAACTCGCCGAAGCTAAACAACTTCTCGAAGCCTTTCCTCGCATTAAAACCCATCCTTTGGGACAACAAGAAGTTCAGTATATTTTTGGTCGGGAAATCGAGCGGAATCTTCCCCCGCAACCCGAATCCGACCTACCGCCTCGTCCCACTCTGGGCAGTGTGGGCTTGTTCTTGCCCGCATTAGAAATCGTTCGCGATTCCTTCGGCAGTGCCAACGAATCCATTACTGCTGCGGTCGAACGCTTGCAAGCCAAATTCACGGCGTTATCAATTGCCCGAGTTCTCAAAATCCTCCAGAATCCCGATTCCACCCGGATGGATATCGCCGCATCGCTCCAACTCGCCCAACCGCTACCTGGAACGGTTCCCATACAGGGAAGTGTCGCACCCGTTCGCGGCGGTGGTGGCAATCCCGGACAACCCACCCGCAGTCGTGCTGTTCCCGACCTTCCCGAGTTGAAAGTTGGCACAGACGTTCAATTTGAGGTGACCAATAACGAAGCGGACGATTTGTATTTCAGCGTGTTACTCATCGGTGCGGATGGGGAAGTGGCGCTCATTTTCCCGGTAGATTGGGTTGCCCCCATCGAGTCATCTCGGGTAGCGGCGGGAGAATCTCGCAATATTCCCGAAGATACCGATTCGTTCGGATTGAGAATCGGCTCGACGCTAGGGGTTTCGGAGGCACTCGTCCTTGCCAGTCGCCAACCTTTGCGAGATTTCCTGAAAATCATTCAAGATTTAGCTGCAACCCGAGGGGTCAGTCGGGGATTTGTCGGAGCAGATGCGGAGGAGTCTGCTAATGCAGTGGCATCGTTGTTGGGAGATTTGCGCGGGAATACTCGTGGGGCATTGGATATTTATGCCAGAGAAGGGCGAAATACGATCGATTCTGCCCAAATCGCTGCCGTTTCCATTGCCTTTCGCGTCATTCCGGCTGCTTAGAAGGGCGATCGCGGTCGGAACCCCCATTTTGTTGAGAAATCGGGGTTCTGTTATCTAATTTAATTTAATTCAACGTCAGTACGATAAAGATCCAGGCAAATGACAAATGAAAATTAGAGTTAAACAAATTGATGGTAAAACTCCCCAATAAAGTCAATTCGACCTTTGCGTAACATCGCCGGGTCGAGCCGTTCGGTGGTATTGCAAGTTAACAAAACCACCAGTTTTTGCGATGCCTGAGTTCCTCGATCTTCGATGACACTTTGGTATAACGTTCCATCTAATAAACTGAGGATGTGTTCGGTGGTACTGCTGCGTTGAGCCACTTCGGTGGCGCGATTTTGAGCTAAGTTATCGGCTTCGTTGACAATCAAGCAAATTCGCTCTAGATAGCTGGGGGGAACGAAATTTTCCACGGCATCGCGATCGAGAATAAAAATCACGTATCCCAACGGCACGAGGATTTCCTGTGCTACCGCTTGCGTCCACGCCGTTTTACCCGTTCCCGGCACGCCTCGCACCAATATTGCAACTCGCTCGCGATCGAAAATTGCCTGCCCAACGGTATCGGTAAACTGTTGAATATCGGCGGGAAAACTGCGAATGGGATACTGCGATCTCACTTGTCCGATGCGATTTTGATACCCACTCAACATCACGGCTAAGTTGTAAGTGGCTTTGTTAATCATCGATGCTAAATCTCGCGCGATCAGGGTGTAGAGTCGCACTTTAGCCTCCCCTGAATGCGACGGACGAATGGTCAGCCAAACTTCGGGTTCGTGCCAGTAGGCATAAATGGTATCGAGCAGTTGCAGGCGATCCCAGTCGGTAAATCGCTCTACGGGGTAAGAAAAGGCGCGATCGCCCGAAAATTGAAGAATACTATCGGGACGACCGAGAATCTCCAAAATTTTCAGCACCGTCATTTCCAGGAGGCGATCGAGAGCGTAGTCGATGGGGATGCTATTGCGGTTAACGGTCAGTTTGAGCGGCGTTTCGATGCTGAGAACCTGTTTGGCATGATAGTCGGGAATCGAGTAGTCGGGGGTAATGTAATTCCAAAATTCGTCGATTTCGTATCGAGTATTCTCGGAAAATAAGTTCAGTAAATTCGACCACCACGCATATTCACGACGACCGACGGCATTGGCTAAATCGCTCGCCACATCTAAAGTTTTCTGAAGCAGTTCCCCCGTATCGTTCTGCACCAGATGCCACAGATACCCCCAGTCGAGTTCCCGATGCAGAGGTCTCCAGCCTGCTCCCAACAATCCTAAGTTTTGAGGGATGCGGTTGGCAGCATTAAAATTGGATTGGTTGGCGTTCCCCATTGATGTTCGCGATCCGAATCGATCGGTTGATTGTAGTATTATACTACACATTCGCCAATCCGTCCAATCCCCATCCCGACGTTCGATCGAATCCTATGCTAATCTAAAAAAAAGAAGCTGACACAGTTGCCATGGCTAAGGTTCTCGTGCTAAACGCTTCCTTCGAGCCGCTCAACATTACCAGTTGGCGAAGGGCGATCGTTCTAGTCCTCAAAGGCAAAGCCGAACAAGTCGAACATAACGGCAGGTATGTCTACGCCAATTATCCCCTACCTACGGTCATTCGACTGCGCCACTACGTCCGCGTCCCCTACAAAGACATTCCCCTCACTCGCCGCAACATCTTCTTTCGAGATGCTCACACTTGTCAGTATTGTCATTACTCCGGTGATGAGTTAACCCTGGATCACATCCTGCCCCGCTCTCGTGGCGGGGTTGATAGTTGGGAAAACTTGGTGACTGCCTGCGTGCGTTGCAATGTCAAAAAAGGCAACCGCACCCCCAAAGAAGCCAATATGCCCTTAGGTAAAACCCCTCGAAAACCCCACAGCAGCCTCTATTTTGAAATCGGCAAGCACCTCAAAAGCGGTATTCATCCCGAATGGCAAAAATACGCGATCGGGATGTAAGAGGCTTCGATATTGCCTCCACAGCCACCTCAAAAAAAAGTAGCACCATCTGGATGCCGATCGCGCATCTGATTTAGACTTCGAGCAAAATCTCCCTGGAAAGAGAGTGGGAGAGCCAAGGGCTATAGCTTCAGCTATAGCTCTAATGTTAGTTTTACGCCTCATTTACCCATGGGATTGTCAAACACTTGACACCTCGGTAAGAGCCTGATAGATCTTTAGAAAAACTTTCACATTGTCTAACTTGGACTGCTCGGATCGAAAAAAATTAGAGATGATATAAACTCATATGGCAAGGACTAGTCGAAATACGATTTCTCGGTTTTTCAACGATTTTCGCGAGTTTGCCCTTCAAGGCAATGTCCTCGATCTGGCGATCGCCGTCATTATTGGTAGCGCATTCGGAAAAATTATCACCTCTTTTGTCGAAGATTTGGTAATGCCGGGAATCATTAACCCCATTCTCGGTCAAACGGGAGATGCGTGGCGAGAAACTACGTTTCTTAACATGAAAATAGGCAGTTTCTTGGGTAACGTCGTCGATTTTGCGATTATTGCTTTGGTGATTTTCATCGCGGTTCGCGCCCTGGAACGCATGAAACGGAAAGAGGCTTTAGCTGAAGCAGAACCGGAGCCCGATCCCAATATTCTGGTACAGCAACGGCTCATAGAAGCTTTAGAACGACTTTCCCAAACTATAGAATCCAAAGATTTATAGCGGGTGCAATTCCTAATTTTTAGACATCTCCAAAAATCTCCTTCAAACCCTTATCTTATCTTGTCTAGGGAAAAACCGAGTATTTGGAGATGTTTATTCTAACCGATCGATTCGTTCGAGTCTGACGATCGATCGAACAATTCAAATAAACCGATCGTTCCTACAAAAAAGGTATAAATCGCAAAGCGAATCGGTTTTTCCCCTTTGCGAGGAGCATAGAATGCCGCGATCGCCCCTTCTCCTAAATGCGCCAGCAAAGCAAAACGCTCGAACCCAATCAGCGGTTGGAAGCGATCAAACTGCTCGAATCCGTGGGTATATAAATTCCACAATTCTAAGGCGATCGCCCCGGTTATCAACACCGTCGATAGCACTTTAATCCCATTTGCCAATCGATCGTCTAACTTCATCTCATCCCACTCCTTCTTTGTTTCCCGCGATTGCCATTCTCAATAGAATTTGGTACATCCGGAAGGGCATTAGCGAAGCCCTGCCGCAGGCTATATGCCAATCACCCCTACAATTTGACGATCCGCTCTTAACTTATTACTTATTACTTATTAAGACTCCACCAAGTCTTCCGACTCTGGGGACGTTTGGGCGGGTAATTCCCAACCCAAAATCTCGTGATACAACCGATTGTACTGCTCGGCAGACCGATCCCAGCTAAAGTCTTGCTGCATGGCACGCTGTTGCAATTGCGCCCACTTATCTTTATATTGAAAGCCTTCCCAAGCCCGAATCAAACAGGTAAATAAATCTAATGGTTCGTAACGATCGAAACAGTATCCCGTCCCCGCATTTTCTGAGGGGTTGTGATGCTGCACGGTATCCACCAAACCTCCAGTGCGGCGAACGATGGGAATCGACCCATATCGCATCGCCAGCAGTTGGCTGATGCCGCAAGGTTCAAACCGACTCGGCATCAAAAACGCATCAGTTCCCGCGTAAATTTGCCGCGACAAAATATCGTTATAGAGCAGGTATACAGCCATGCGTCCGGGGTAGCGATTGCTCAGTTGCCACATTTGGGTTTCGTAGTAGCGATCGCCCGTTCCCAGCAACACGAATTGCGCGTCCGTATACGCCAAAAATCGATCCATAATTTGCAGGATCAAATCGATACCTTTCTGCTCCACCAATCGGGTGACCATTCCCACCACAAAGGATTTAGAATTGATTTCTAACCCCACTTCTTCTTGTAAGGCGATTTTATTGGCACGGCGTTTTTCTAAGGTGTCGGCGGTGAAAGTTTGGGCGATCGCCTTATCGGTTTCCGGGTTGTAGCGATCGGTATCGATACCATTGAGAATCCCGCTAAGTTTGCTACTGATAAATGACAGCAACCCTTCAATTTTTTCCCCGTACTCTGCCGTTTGAATTTGTTGGGCATAAGTTGGCGAGACGGTATTGACGCGATCGGCATATTGCACCGCCGCCGCCATGGTATTGTGACCTTGCATATACCACGGACACCAGGTAATTCCTTCCAAAAACCACCGCCACGGTCCTTGGTACGCCAGGTTGTGAATGGTAAACACCGTGCTGATATCCGGCGACTGGTGCATCCACACCGGAATCATCCCCGTATGCCAGTCGTGGCAGTGAACGATGTTCGGTTTCCAATAGTTCCAGCAAAATTCCGCCGCCCCGTTAGAAAAAAAGGTAAAACGCCACCCTTCGTCTTCTCCCCCGTAAATTTTACGGGGCATAAACGCCGGATGCCCAAACAGGTAAAGCGGCACGTCCGTTCCCGGCAGCAGGGTTTCGTAGACGGAAAACGATTGAAACATGGCATTCCCCTGCCAAACGGGTTCGCTGGGGATTTCCATTTTGTCGCTCAGGAAACCGTAGTAGGGCAGGAAGACGCGCACATCGTGTCCCATTTTTCGCAACACTTGAGGTAGCGATCCCACCACATCCCCCATACCCCCTACTTTAGCGATCGGTGCTGCTTCTGCTGCGACAAATAAAATTTTCATCTACGATCGGTCTCCCCTGTTGCGATTCGGATACTGGATATTTTGACCCTCATTGAAGGGTATCAGAGAAGTTACCGGAACGTGCATTAATTTTTGAGGAGTTCAGGATTTCAGGAGTAAGTGCTTCGCACTGGCTACGCCTACAAGAGGAAGAGAGCAGGAGGAGTAGGGGAAGCCGGGGAAGCGGGAGAAGACCATGACCGATTACCCATTACCCATTACCAACCCCAAACCCCAAACACCCAATTCCAACAAAGACAAAGGATTCAGGACTTCGATCGACCTGTTGCGACCTGAGTCATTCTGATATCCGTATTTGTAAAGCTAAGGTATCGTCCCGAGAGTTGATACGCATACACTCTCTTCTTTACAGAAGATTCACAAAAAAGATCGGTACGATCGCCAGTTCCAGAAACTAACTTAGATCGACTAGATTTAGAGCATTGGTTCTTGTAAGACAATCTCTAACTAAGGAGTAACAATAATGCCTCTACCAACAACCGATCGAGACAGGTATTGTTTTGTGGGTAGAACTTTTTATAACCCATCCAATGATGTCTCGTTTAAAGTGAACTAAACGAAGTTTATATCTCTATACATCCCGACATCATTCACAAAGAGCGATCGCCTTTTTTTTATTAAACCAACCTTAAAGTCAAAACTACCTATTTTTATATTTTCCCTCAATAATTGCTCGATATGACGAGTCGAACAGTTACCGCGACGAATCCAAATTACCTTGGGAGGCGTATCGAGCAATACGTTCAACTCGCTGAAATCTGCATCTTTCGTTACAATAATAAACCCCCGATCCCGAGCAAATTCCCAAACGTCTCGATCGGGTGCAGTTCCCAAACCCAAAGCATCGACATGAGCGGAACCTAGATACAAATCCACCAGTCGCGTCACCAGTCGAGGCGAAAGATTTTGGTCGAAGAGAAGCAATTTCACGTTTGAACTGTTACCGTAATCCGTTCTCGTTGAGCCGCAAACCAAAAACAAGCGAGAATATCGGCTTGAGTCAGATAGGGAAAGTCTTCCAATATTTCTTCCTGACTCATTCCCGATGCCAGATATTCTAGAATATCATACACGGTAATTCGCATCCCTCGAATGCAGGGCTTACCGCCACGTTTTCCGGGTTCTAAAGTAATAATTTCCTGATAATTCATGGAAAGTCTTTGTTGATAAAAGCGCGACTTATATGGTGTTAATTTTACTTTAAATCAAGTTGAAAAGCGATCGCCGAATCCAGCCAAGGAATTAATTCCTTGGCTGATAGCTCAACTCATCTAAAGATGACTGAACACTAGAGCGATTCATCTTATTAGAGAATTGGTGCGTTTCGTGCCTCAACACACCCTACAAAGGACGATCACTTTTTTTCGATTCCCAACTCTCAACTACTCTTCCACTCGATACCCCAACTCTGCCAACTGCATTCGCGATTGCCGCCATTTGGGTTGCACTTTAACAAACAGTTCCAGGTAAATTTTGCCACTAATCAACTTTTGGATTTGCTCCCTAGCAGAAGTGCCGATCGCCTTGAGCATACTGCCCCCTTTACCGATAAGGATGCTTTTTTGCGAGGGGCGTTCGACGTAAATGGTGGCGAAGATGCGGGTAATCTGGGGCGTTTCTTCTACTTTGTCGATGGCAATCGCCACGGAATGCGGCACTTCTTCGCGGGTTTGTAGCAAAATTTGCTCGCGAATCAGTTCCCCCATAATAAATCGTTCGGGGCGATCGGTGACTAAATCCGGGGGATAATAGTACGGACCGGGTTCGAGGCGATCGACCAGCAGGGTTTGCAGTGTCTCCGTCCCTTCCCCCGTCAGTGCCGAAAATTTTACGGTTTGCCAGTGGGGTAAAGCTAACTCGGCGTAACTGCGATCAATAGCATCGGCATTCTGGACACTTTGGCGATCGAGCTTATTTAACCCTAAAATCACGGGGACTTTGAGATCGCGCAGCAAGTCAGCAACGTAGCGATCGCCGCCCCCCGCCACCGTCGATCCATCGACCAAAAATAGCACCACATCTACGGCATAAATCGCGCTTTTGGCATTTTGTACCAATACTTTCCCCAGTTGGTGGTGCGGTTTGTGAATGCCGGGAGTGTCCACGAACACGATTTGCGCCGTATCCGTGGTGAGAATGCCCTGCAAGCGATTTCTCGTGGTTTGGGCGACGGGAGAGGTAATCGCCACTTTCTGCCCCACCAAGTGGTTCGTCAGCGTGGATTTGCCCACATTCGGACGACCGATAATGGCGACAAAGCCGGATTTATAATTCGGCGGCGGCGTGGGAATGGGTAAGGAAAGTTCGTGCATTTTAGATTTGGGGTTTGGGGTTTGGGATTGGTTACGAACCGATTGCAATGCCAGTTACCAACAGCAAAATTATCCCCAAAAGACCCGCCAGGGGTTTTCCCGAAATTCCGCTGACCCATTCCGGACTTTGACCCGTATAGCGAACGATATCTGCCGTATCGAGGCTCACCATCGACCAAACCCATCCGGCATGAAGTCCCCACGCCAATCCCAGGCTACCCCCATCGACGATTCTCGCCCAAACCAAAACCATGCCCATCAGCCACAATCCAAGCAGTTGAGGTAAGGTTTCTCGGATGTCCCAGAGAAGGTGAAGCAGGGCAAAAATCGTACTGGAGATCGCCGCCGCGATCCAAATCGGGTATGCTGCTTGGAGTAAATTTTGTAAGATGCCTCGAAACATTAATTCTTCCGTTCCGGCAACCCACACGGCTAAGATAAATGCGGGTAGCAAGATGGACATCGAAGGCAAAACCCATGCCGCTAATCTAGAGGGAAAAGAAAGGGGGAATTCCGGTAACTGGCGATCGGGAAAATTCCAAGAAATCCAGCCCGCGATCGATTGCAGGGCGAAGGAGAGAACTAATCCGAAAACCCCCAGGGCAAACCCTCGACTTGACGATGCCAAGGTAGCGGCATCCCAAGTCAAACCGCAATCGGCTAACGTCGATTTTTCCAGCGTGGCAGTTAGGAGCGCGATCGGGGGGGCAACTAAATAAAGAGAGGCTAATAAAGGCAGTCGCTGCTGAGACGACAGGGGCAAACCCGGTCGCCATTTTAAAAGCAGCGATTGGGGAATGGCAAACGGAAGCCACAGCCCCAACCAAGCCCCAAAAAAGACCGTCACCTTTAAAAATACGGGAAACCCCATATAGAGTTCCTCGCCCCAGGTGAGGACTGTTTGGAAAATTGCCATCGATAGTATCGAGAAATCTGGCGATCGAGATGCTGGGGGAAATCGCTAACCGCCTGAATCGCTTTCTTTTGGAAAGTTTTTCAGATTGGGATTTCCTCAGAGCGAGTCTGAGGATCGCACTCGAGATTTCCCCCGCATTATCAGGGCGATCGGCTAGTCGTCTCCCGCACCATTTTCATCCGAGTCTTTATCAACCTGAATTAGGTGGATATGCTTGTAACCGAGTTTGATTTCAAACTCATCTCCCGATTTCAATCCCATGGCTTCGGTATAAGTCGAGCCAATTACAATTTGACCGTTTTTATGCACGCTGACGCGGTAGGTCGGTTCCCGACCGCGACCGTCTTTCGTGCCTTCTGGACTCAGAGGAATGCCGCGAGCCGCCAGGACAGCATCGTAAAAATCCGTCAAGTTAACCCGAGTTTGGTTATTCTTGGTGACGGTATAGTAGCCGCAGCGCTTTGCTGTTTCGCGGCGAGGTAAGTGGGAGAGTTCTTTTACTTTTTGAAGCAGAGCCTTTCCAGTTAAGGGGGCTGTTGCGGTTTCAGTCATCGCGTTACCAAATATTCGTCTATCTCTAAAATGGTAAATCAAATTACCCGACCAGTTGAACTGGCTTTATAAAAATATATCCTTATTTTTCTCGATTTTGACAACCTTTTTAGAAAAATCACAATTTTTTTTGAATCGCTCGACGATCGCGGAGGACTTACAGCGGCTCGAGGGGGGTTAATCGCCGAGCAAACCCACTAATTTTGCGAGTCCCGTTTCCGATTGTCCCCCTACGATCGCTCGATCCGCGATCGCAAATCCTCTAAGTTGAAGCGACGCTGGATTTGTCGGATGAGGCGATAGATTTCCGGCAGGCGTTTGAAGAGGGCTGCATTTTTTAGCCAAAGTTTGTTAGGAATTGCGGGGAAACCGGAAACCACCATTCCCGCTTCTACGTCTTGATGAATCCCACTTTTTGCCGAGGCGATCGCCCCATCTCCAATACGCGCTTGATTGGCGACTCCAACCTGACCGCCCAAGAGGACATTATTCCCTAAAGTTACGCCTCCTGCGAGTCCGACTTGGGCGGCTATTGCACAATTTGAACCAATTTTACAACCGTGACCGATTTGTACCAAATTGTCAATTTTTGTGTGGGAACCCACGCGAGTTTCACCCACTGCCGGGCGATCGACAGCACTATTACAGCCCACTTCTACACCCTCTTCTAAAACGGTGTATCCCGATTGCTGCATTTTGAACCATCCCGCAGAGGTCGGGACAAAACCGAAGCCTTCCGAGCCGATCGCCGCACCGCTATGAATGACGCAATCCGCACCAATTTGACTGCGTTCGTGAATCGTACAATTGGCGTGCAATACCGTTCGATCGCCAATTCGCACATTGGGATAAATTACCACATTTGGGTGAATGCAAACGCAGTTTCCGATGCGAACGTCAGCTTCGATAACCACGTGCGCCCCAATGGAAACCCCATCGCCAATTTCCGCCGTGGGATGGATCGCCGCCGTGGGATGAATTTGAGGGGGTGGCATAAAGGGTTGATAAAAGATCGCGATCGCTCGAGCGAATAACCATCGCGGTTGAGAAGTGGCAATCCAGGCAATTTTTCGAGCGGTGGCTCGTGCCTGGAGGTCGGGATCGGCAGGTAAAATTAAAGCACTTGCCGCCGTTTTTTCCACCCAATCGGCAAATTTTCCCCCTTCGATATAACTTAAGGTGGTCGGTGCTGCCGTATCGATGGGGGCGACGCCCGTAATCTCCGGATCGACTCCATCGATCGGCAAACTATTACAGGTTGCCGCATCGCCGAGCAGCGCGATCACTTCACTAAATTTCATAAAGTTCCTTGCTATCGATTGATGGGTTGCGAGCGGCATCCCGCTGCGGAAGCTATGGTTCAACTGAAGATCTTCCCCAGTTTTTTCGATGGATCGATCTCAGACGAGGGCTTTCGAGCGCCGTTGTCTTTCAAGTGTTTCGCCCCGGATTGGAAACTCTCGAAATTCTCGCGTTTTCGGCTAGACTGGCTCCCAAAGTTTTTTCCCATCGCACGGGCTAACGGCGATCGGGAATGGTTCGTAGGTCGTCGTGACTTGAGATCGAACTTCGAGGTTGTCATCGCAGGAGCGATCGCAACCTCGAAAGATCGTAGCCCTTAACGGCAAATTTGATGCGGATGTGGAAAAAAAGAAATGGGTCTGCCCCGATCTCTGGCGATCGACTCTAACCCATCACCGATCGGCAAATGGGGAAAATTAGTCGATGGAGACGGCATCGACATCGACCGTTTTCGGTTCGGAAGTTGCCCCTTCGGAATCCAAATTGGAGGGCGGATTGGCGGTTCGTTCTCGTCGTTCCTCCATCCATTCGGCGAAAATTTTAGACAGTTCGGACACCAGTAACACGACCACTGCCGCATCGTCAATTTGCCCCAATAAGGGAAATAAATCGGGAGAAATGTCGATCGGACTGAGTAAATACGCCAGAGTTCCTAAAATAATCCACCATCGATACTGGGGATGGCGGAGGGCATTGCGATACCCATTTGTTAGCGCTCGAACGAACGGGTTATTCATGAAATTCCTCGGGTTGAGAAGCGACTCGACTGCCGCTGACGATCACTACAGAAGGAAAATGACCCAAAAAAATAGGAGCCAATCCTCACTTCAATCGTTTTTGCAGATGGAGGCGATCGATCGTCTCAGCAACGATCGGATGATGAATTTTAGCGAAAGAGGAGTCCGTCGGTCAACCTAAATAGGTAAGGACGTCTGATGTGAATTAAAAAGGTGGGGGGAGACAGGAGTTTCAGGAGTTCCAGAAGTTCCAGAACTTGAAGAGTGCAACCACAAGGCACGGGAGGCAAATGCGTGCGGTCTCGGGTGAAAAATGCGTTTGCTACTCCATCTTTGAATCCGACAACTCCAAACACGCCAACATCAACTCCTCTTCACCCGTCACTGGAATGACAGCAGTCTTTAACTTCTGTCCCAACTCCGCCACCGTTACGTTATCCAAAAATCGCGTCTCCCCGTGTTTCAGCATCACCGTCGGCAACAAAATCCCATCCCCCAAGTCTTTCCCCTGCAATCCTCGCAGCAAATCTTCCCCGGTTAGCACTCCCGTGACGCTGATGTCTTGTCCCCAAAAGTGACTGGACAGCGTTACCAATTGCACCTCTAATCCCGTAACTCGATTTAACCGCTCTACCAGGGGTTGAAAGGCTTTCCCCACTGCATTTCCCACCACCCACGTCAACCGTCTCGGCGGGGAAACTTCGGCGGGTAAGAGGCGATTTGCCGCTTCGGAAAAGCGATCGAGAAATAACCGAATCAAACCCACGCCGTTATCAATTTGCGGGTACTCTTCGTACTCCTTGGCGGTGGGTAATTCTTCCCCCGCCAGTAAGAACCATTCGTCCGCCAACCCGGCAAATGCAGACCCCAAACTCCGGCGAAATTCTGCTTGCAAACCCCGAACTTGCGCCATCACTTCCCGTGCCTTTTCCGGCGAGACGGGAATCAGTTCGTCTTCGGGAGGACGAAACCGCGTCAAACCCACCGGAACCACCGCCACGGAAGCCACCGCCGGAATCTCCCCACCGCCAAATTCTGCCAAATCTCGCAGGGTTTTTTCTAGATGTTCGCCATCGTTAATTCCCGGACAAACTACCACTTGCGCGTGAATTTGCAGCCGTCGTTCTTGGAACCATTTTAATTGATTTAAGATTTGCGCTGCGCGATCGTTTTTCAGCAAGCGAATGCGAACGTCCGGTTCGGTGGCGTGAACGGAAACGTAGAGGGGAGACAGGCGCATTTGTTCGATGCGTTCCCACTCTTTTGGCGGAAGATTGGTTAGGGTTAAATACGACCCGTACAGAAAGCTGAGACGGTAATCGTCATCCTTCAAATACAGGGTATCCCGCATTCCCGGTGGTTTCTGGTCGATAAAGCAAAACGGACAGCGATTGTTACACTGAATCAAACCGTCGAATAATGCCGTATCGAACTCCAACCCCAAATCTTCATCGTAGTCTTTTTCAATTTCGAGGCGATGGGTTTTTCCCTTGGCATCGAGAACTTCCAACTCCAGAACTTCATCCGCACAAAGGAATTGATAATCGATCAAATCTCGCGGACGAACATTATTAATCGACACCAATTGATCGCCCGGTTCAAAGCCAATTTCAGCGGCGATCGAATCGGGCAAAACTCGCGTCACTAAAGCCGGACGAATTGAAGATTTGGTCATTTGTCATTCGTCATTTGTCATTTGGGGTTGGTTATTGGTGCTTTGTCATTGGTCATTACTCCTAATAACCGACTCCCCACTCTAAACCCCAATACTTATTACTTATTACTTATTACTTATTACTTAATTCCTACTCTCCAGTAATCGACAATCCTTCCACCCAAACGCGAGGACAAACGCCACTGGGGGTCACTTCTGCTTCTTTCTCCACGTAAATAATCGACTTCAAAACTTCGCGAATATCTCCGGCAACGGTTGCAGAATCGATGCTGACTTTTTCCCCTTGATTGACAATCCAACCATCGAAGGGAAGGGAGAACGAACCTTGTAGGGAATTAACTCCAGCGTGAAGGGCGCTTAAATCGTCGATAAATACTACATTTTCCGCCGTTTCTAGGCTGTATTCTTCTTCGGGAAACGATCCAGCAAAGATGTGATAAAAGTTGGGACTGACCGATACTTTCGCGCCGATATCTGCATGACCCGTCGGTTGTGCGTTCATCCGTTTTGCCGTTCCCGCACTGTGTAGAAACCCAGTTAAAACGCCGTTTTCAATAATGGGAACGCGGCGGGTGGGAGTTCCTTCGCCATCGAAAGTGATACTGCCCAGATTATCGGCATGCAAGGCATCGTCGAAAACGGACAGGAATGGCGAGGCAATTTGCACGCCTAACGAGTCGGCGGTGGAAAGGCTGCGATTGTCGAGAATGCTTTGGGCATTGTACAGATTAGAAAAGGCATCCAACAGGCTGATAAAGGCTTCTGGAGAAAAGACAATGCGATATTTTCCAGTGGGAATTTTTTTGTAGTTCAGGTGAGAAATCGTCTTCTCTTCGGCTTCTTTCACACAACCCCGAACGTCTAGATTTGCCACGCTGCGGCTCATTTTAAATGCTCCGGCACTGCGCGGCTTTTTCCCTTCCTGTTCCGTTTTGCTGTAGAGATAAATGGAAGCGTAGGATTTGGCTTCGTGGCGCTCTGAACCGTCGCTATTGATGTAAAATCGTTCGATATCGCGTTGGGACAATCCGTTGTAGGGAACGCTAACGATCGCCGGATGAGAATCTAATAGTTCTTTCTCCGCAGAAATCAAGGTTTCGATCAGTTGAGAAACGGGAGATGGGTCGGCGGTTGCGTTTTCGGTTGCTGCAAGGGGCGCGGTGGCTTCGGGACTGAAATCGGGGATGTTTTCAGTAACGCCGAATTCGCTGGCTTCAAAGGCCGTTTTTAGGGCGAGTTCCAATCCTTTCGGGTCGGTATCGGTGGTGGAAGTGACGCCGATCGTATTGTGAGAATTCCATACCCGCACGGTAACGGACGATCGATTGGAAGCTTTAACTTGTTTCGGTTCTCCGCGATCGACTTGAACGCTGGTTTCATCCACCGACGATCCGTAAATATCGTATTTTTGAATCCCCAATTTTTGGGCGATTTCTCGAGTTTGACTGGCTAAATCGGCAACGGAAGGCATAGTTTTTTAAGAAGTTCAGGAGTTTTTTAAAGTTGTAGGGGCGAAGCCTTTGGGCAACAATTTATAGGTTAAAACGTAAAATCTCGTACCAAAGGCTTCGCCCTTCTTCTTCGCCCGTTTGGAAGTTTAGGAAATTAGAAAGTTCGGCGATCGCAATTTTCCTTAAAAATTATAGCGCTTCGGAAAGGGCGATCGCCACAACCCCAAACCCCTAACCCCGGTTCAAAAATGCCACGCATTCCACGTGAGCCGTTTGAGGAAAGAAATCGGCAGGTTGCACGAATTGGAGTTGATAGACGCCATCTTCGCAGAGAATTTTCAGATCTCGCGCCAGGGTGGCAGGTTTGCAACTGATGTAGGCGATGCGTTTCGGTTGTCGCTGGCGCAAGGCTTCGAGTACCGCGCGATCGCACCCACTTCTGGGCGGATCGAGCAGAACTAAATCCAATTTTTTGGGAATATCCGGCGCATCTCCCGTTAAAATTTCCTCCACTTTCGCTTCGTAAAATGTCGTATTTGTCAAGTGGTTTAACTTAGAATTTTCCCAAGCCTGCTCCACGGCAGCAAGCTGCACTTCCAGACCGATCGCCCGTTTCACCCGTTGTGCCAAAGGTAGCGTAAATGTCCCCACACCGCAATAGGCATCGAGAACCACCTCATCGCCGGATAAGTTCAACTCAGCAACGATCGCCTCCCACAGCGCCTCTGCCGCCTCCGTATTCACTTGAAAGAAGGTATTCGATCGCAACTGGAACTGCAACCCGGCAAACTCCTCCACCAAATAATCTCGTCCGGCGATGCAGCGCGTTTGCGCCCCAAAAATCCGATTAGTTTGCTCCCCATTCAGGTTCAAACATACCCCTACCAACCCCGGATAGCGCTCCAACCACGCCTCTGCCTGCTCCTCCAATCCCGCCAGTTTCTTCCCCCGACGCGCCACCAGAGTCAGCAACATTTCTCCCGTTCGCCGCCCGATTTGCAGCCCCAAATGCCGCAACTCTCCGTGGTGGCGTTCCTCCTCGTAAATCGCCCAACCCCGTTCCTGGATATCCTGTTTCACCTCCGCCAGCAAGGGATTGAGGCGATCGTCCTGTACCGGGCATTGGTTCAAATTTACCAACTTGTGCGACCCTTTTTGGTAATACCCTGCCTGCACCTGACCCGTTGCCGAAATGCCGAGGGGATAGGTTGCCTTGTTGCGATACCCCAGAGGGTTGTTCGCCGTCAGCACCGGACGCACGTCGGGGTCGGCAAATCCCCCGATGCGGGTCAGTGCTTGCACCACCGAATTCCGCTTCGTCTCCAGTTGGTACGGATACTCGATATGCTGCCACTGACAGCCCCCACACTTGTCTGCCACGATACAACCAGGGCGCTGTCGGTGGGGAGATGGTTCTAAGATTTGTAACAATTTGCCGTTGGCATATTGGCGTTTGACCCGCACCAGCCGCACCGAAGCGCGATCGCCCACCACCGTATCCGGCACGAATACCACGCCGCCATCCGTTCGCGCCACCCCGTCCCCCGTATCCGTCAAATCGGCGATCTCAACTTCCACCATTTGACCTTGGGCGATCGTCATCGTTTTATCATTTGTCATTTGTCCTTTGTCCTTTGGGGTTCGGGGTTCGGGGTTTGGGGTTTGTGAGTAGGTAGGGTGTGTTGAGGGACGAAACGCACCATGATGGTTAGTTGTTTCTCTCCTCCGGCTTCCCCGGCTTCCCCGGCCTCCCCGGCTCAAGAAAGCTGCCCCTTCTGCCCTCTGCCTTAAAATCCCGTTCCGCATTACCGATTCCCCATTACCCATGTGTCCTTAAATCGGTAAACTACATTAATAGTATCTTCAAACACCTCTAATAATCATGAGTGTAGTTAGTAAACTGATCCTTCAAGCCGACGACGAACTGCGGTATCCCAGTAGCGGAGAACTTCGGAGTATCGAATCCTTCCTGAAAACGGGAGAACAGCGGATTCGCATCGCGGAAACCCTCGCCGAAAATGAGAAAAAGATCGTAGACAAAGCCAGTCGGGAACTGTGGAAGAAACGCCCTGACTTTATTGCCCCTGGCGGTAATGCCTTCGGTCAGAAGCAAAGGGCGCAATGTCTGCGGGACTATGGCTGGTATCTCCGCCTGGTCACTTACGGCGTTCTGGCTGGGGATAAAGAACCCATTGAGACGATCGGTTTGATCGGCGCGCGCGAAATGTACAACGCCCTCGAGGTTCCCGTTCCCGGCATGGTCGAAGCCATTCGCTGCCTCAAAGATGCGTCTCTGGGGTTGTTGGATGACGACGACGCCACTGCCGCCGCTCCCTACTTCGATTACATCATCCAAGGGATGTCTTAATGCCCGAACCCCGAGCATTTCGCTGTGGTGTGGAAAACATCGAAATGGTAGGGGCGATCGCCAATCGCCCTTCAAGATGTACCGCCTTTCCGCGAGAATTGCCTGAAGTGGGGAACGACGGGTTACAGCCCGCAACTGGGACGAGAGGTAGAGGAAGTCGCAAGCGCGTGCCTCTCTTTTACCGCTCGTCCCAGTTTGTTCTTGCCCAACTCATCCCATCGCAAACGAGTGGAGATCTTTGGGAGAGACGCGATCGTTCACGACCGCGCCATCTCGGAACATCACCACCCGTTGGGTGCGACACGCCACTTCCGGTTCGTGGGTCACCATCACGATCGTGATTCCCCCCGCATTCAACTCCTGGAAAATATCCATCACTTCCTGGGTTGTATGGGTATCCAGCGCCCCCGTCGGTTCGTCCGCCAGCAACAACACCGGACGATTGACGATCGCCCGCGCAATGGCGACGCGCTGCTGCTGCCCCCCAGAAAGTTGCGTGGGTTTGTTATTCATCCGATTCTCCAAACCCACCCGAATTAGGGCTTCTCGAGCGCGTTCTTGGCGTTCTGCCAGGGGAATTCCGGCATAGACCATCGGCAGCATCACGTTTTCCAGCGCGGTTTGTTGCGCTAACAAGTGGAATTGCTGAAACACGAACCCCAATTTTTGGTTGCGGATGTGTGCCAAATCGCTTTCGGAAACGCTCGCCACTTCTACCCCATCTAAGTAGTAGCGACCGGAAGTCGGGCGATCTAAGCAACCGATGACATTCATCGCCGTGGATTTCCCCGAACCCGACGGGCCCATAATCGCGCAGTATTCGCCAGCGTAGACCTTCAAATTCACCCGATCGAGCGCTCGCACTTCAATATCGCCCATCCCGTACACTTTGGAAATATTTTCTAATTGAACGATCGCCCGATTCTCTTCAGGTGCGATATCGTTTGGGATTTCAATATCGATCGGTTTGACCATAGCGGTTTCTATCTGTTCTATCTGGCGCAGGCGTTGGGCTAACTCTATTCTAATCGTGTTATCAAGGAGGAAAGACCCGTTTCCGGTGAAGGCAAGGGAAGCAGGGGGGACAGTGGGAGAGAAACCACTATATACAATGATGCGTTGCTACGCTTTTCATGTCGCGAACGCGAAACGCATCCTACTGGACTGACAAACACCCAACCCCAAATAACCAATGACCCAAATATCCGCCATTATTTGCACGCACAATCGATCGCAGTATCTGGGAGCGGCGATCGATAGTTTACTCGACCAGGATTTCGAGGCGGACTCGTTTGAGGTCGTGGTGGTGGACAACGGGTCGATCGATCGCACCCGCGACGTGGTGACAGAACGCCTTCCCGATCCACGCTTGCGCTACATCTGGGAACCCACCCTCGGCTTATCCGTCGCCCGCAATCGCGGCGCCACCGAAACCCGATCCCCCATTCTCGCCTATCTCGACGACGACGCCGTTGCCAGTCCCCACTGGCTGCGAACCCTCTGGGTCGCCTACCAAACCAACGATAAGCTCGCCGTGGCGGGGGGAAAAGTGGCCTTGCTTTGGCCCGAAGGCGTGCAGCCTCCCGCTTGGCTGTCGCCGGGACTGGCGGCGAATTTGGGTGCGTACGACTTAGGAGAAGAGATTGCCTACATCGACAATCCCGGTTTGACTCCCCGAGGTTTGAACTACTCCATCCGCCGGACTTTCCTAGAATCTGTCGGTGGTTTCGACCCAAATTTGGGTCGCGTCGGTAAAATTCTCCTGTCTAACGAAGAACTGATGATGACCGAACTGGCACTGAAGAAAGGTTGGCAGGTGGCATACCTTCCCGAGGCGCTGGTGGCGCACAACGTGGCGATCGAGCGGTTGGCGCGATCGTGGTTTTTGCAGCGCGGTTGGTGGCAAGGCATCAGCGAGTGCTATCGAGAACGATTGAGCGATCGATCAGGTTGGCAACAATTCCCGCGCGCATTGGAGCGAATCCTGCGCGGACTCTACAATGCGGTAAAATACCGAACCGATCCGGCGCGGCGATTTGATAACCTCGTCTACGCCTACAGTCAAATTGGCTATCTGGGCGCCGCCATTCGGGGCAGATTCGACGCGGACTCGACAACATCAGATCGATCGAGAAGGGAGAAAGTTAAGATTGAAGAGTTGGGCGTCGATCGTTAAGTGTTAATTATTAATCTTTTATGACTTCTACTTCTGCCAAGGTTCCCATTTCCGTTCTCATTCCCGCGAAAAATGAGGAAGCCAATCTTCCCGCTTGCTTAGAAAGTGTTGCCCGTGCCGATGAAATTTTCGTCGTCGATTCCCAAAGCGACGATCGCACCTGCGAAATTGCTGAAAGCTACGGGGCAAAAGTCGTACAATTTCACTTTAAAGGCGGTTGGCCGAAAAAGAAAAACTGGTCTCTGGATCGCCTTCCCTTTCGCAACGAATGGGTGTTAATTGTCGATTGCGACGAACGGATTACCCCCGAACTGTGGGACGAAATGGCAGCCGCCATTCAATCTGGCGATCGCGACGGTTACTATCTCAATCGTCGGGTCTTTTTCCTGGGAACTTGGATTCGTCACGGCGGTAAATATCCCGATTGGAACCTGCGCTTATTCAAACATGCGAAAGGTCGTTACGAAAACTTACACACCGAAGACGTTCCCAATACGGGCGACAACGAAGTTCACGAACACGTCGTTCTAGAAACCCCTGCCGGATACCTGCAACACGATATGATTCACGAAGATTTTCGAGATATCTATCATTGGCTAGAACGACACAATCGCTACTCCAATTGGGAAGCGCGAGTCTATTACAATATCCTAACCAGCAATGACGATCGCGGCACGATCGGCGCCAATCTCTTCGGCGATGCCGTCCAACGCAAGCGGTTTCTCAAGAAGATTTGGGTACAACTCCCCTTTCGTCCCACCCTCCGTTTTATCCTGTTTTACTTTATCCGCTTGGGCTTTTTAGATGGAAAAGCCGGCTATGTATACGGACGATTGCTCGGTCAATACGAGTTTCAAATTAGCGCGAAACTATACGAACTCATGAACTACGGCGGACAGTTGAATGTTGTCAAAGAATCACCCAAAGTTACAAAATCTGTCGCTCAACTAAATTCGTAATTCATCTTCGATTGTTTGTCCTTCATCATAGGCAACTAGCTACTAGCTATGACCATGAATCCTCAATCTTGGGTTGATTTACGATCGTACGATCGCGCAAAGTTCGATCGCGGTCGTCCCGGTTGGTATGTCATGTTATGGTGGTTAGTACAGGCGATCGCTTTTCCCATCAGTCCCCATACTTTTAATGGATTTCGGTGTGGGTTGCTACGGCAATTTGGAGCCAAAATCGGTGAAGATGTACTCATTCGACCGACTGCCCGATTTACCTATCCTTGGAAAGTGGAAATCGGCAATTATAGCTGGATTGGCGATGATGTGGTGTTTTACAGTCTCGATACCATTCGGATTGGCGAACATTGCGTTATCTCTCAAAAAACGTACCTGTGTACGGGGAGTCATGACATCGAAGATCCGGCATTTGGCTTGATAACCTCGCCGATAACAGTGGAAAATGGTGCTTGGGTGGCAGCGGATTGTTTTGTCTCGCCGGGAGTCTGTATTGGGGCGAATTCTGTGGTTGGAGCGAGATCGTCGGTCTTTACCAATTTGCCACCGGGTTACGTGTGTCTGGGAACGCCTTGCCGTCCCCGATATCCCCGAAAAATGAAGGCAAAAACCGATCTGAATTAACCGTTTTTCGATCGATCGTCGAAATTCCCTATAGGGGCGATTGGTAATCGCCTTACCGATGGATGTTATATCTTCAATTCAAACTGTTAAATCAGTAACATTGAAAGCAAAACTATTGTAGATTAAGATACAAAAAAACGATTCATAAATTTTATCCTTACGACTGTGAATCCGAGCGTAAACTCGATCTAAAATAACTTGGCTTTAAAGTTTTTCTGCGGGAAGACTGCGCCCTAATCGAAATGCTTTCGATCGACAGTCTGCAATGCAAAAATCTTGAGGATTTGTGAAATCCCGTAACATTCAATCAACATAACGAACCATGTCTAACAACTCAAACACAGTGCCACACTTAACTTCAAGGACTAGAGAGCGAATGATCGCCGCTCGCAATCGCGCTCAATTCGACGCTTGGGGAGCGACGTGCCTGAATCTTACCAGTCGTTCTGGGACGGGGAAAACTCAGTTACTCGAGAAAACGATCGCCGCCTTTAACGATAAACTCGAAATCGCCGCCATCTCTGGGGAGAGAACGGGAACTTTTGAAACCGACGTTTGGCAAGATTTTGGTATTCCCACCATCTCCATTTCCACGGCAAATTCCGGTCATCTTAACGCCCAAACAGTCTCTGAAGCACTCTTTCAACTCGAACGTCAATACTTACCGTCAGAATTAGATTTAATCCTGATTGAAAATCAGGAAAATCATGAATTTTCCACAGATTTCTCGGTTGGCGAACACCATACGATCGCCCTATCCAGTATCGCCGATTGTGTGAGTCAACCGATCGCGTCTAGCCCGATTTTTCGAGAAGCCGACTGCATCGTGCTGACGCAGATCGATCGGGCGGCGGATTTAAAAATCGACCTCGATCGTCTCATTTTAAACGCGCGGCAAATTAACCCGAAAGCTACGATTTTACCCCTCTCAACCGCCACAGGCGAAGGATTAGCCACTTGGCTGAATTGGGTCAGCTTGCAAGTTGCCCTCCGCAGTCAGTCGGCAAAAGCCGCTAAAATCGAATATTCTCGATCGAACATTCCCCTGCGTTCGGTTCGATGAAGCCAAACATTAACCGAATGCGAAACATCTCCGAAAACACAGCAGGAAAAGACTGAGTTTCCGGAGATGCCGACTCAACGTCAGTTCGGATGACAAGACCCGTTCGACTGTCGCGTTTACTCCACAAACAGCGCTCGGCTGACAATCGACGGTTCCGATGGAGCGTTCGGAGAGACCGCCGCCGGAGTACCATCGCGATTGAGCGCGACGGTGGGGTCGGCTCCATCCCCTTCTTGGGGAGATTGCGCCATTTGAGGGCTGAAGGAACGATTGGCGAGGGTCATCCCCGAAACAACGGCAACGAAGGCAGCCGCAACGGCTCCACCCCAGCGCAGGTTTCTGCGTCGGCGCTGGCGATCGATCCGAGAGAATACCCCATCGGCAAGCTGTTGAGCGGAGGCAGCGACGGGAACCGGAATCGATTGAATATCGCGATGCAGGCTCGACATCCGATGGTATAGCGTTCGGGTTTCGGCATCGGTTGCCAGCCAGACTTCGACTTGCTGGCGTTCGGCTCCATCGACTTCGCCGTCGAGGTAGGCACTTAACAATTCAAATCGATCGCGCTCGAAAATGCCGTCAGCCAGCGCTTTTGCCGAAGAAGCCGCAGTGGGAACCGGAATCGCTTGGATGCTGCCATTCAGGCTCGACATCCGATCGTGCAGTTGTTGGAATTGGGGATCGGCTGCCAACCAAGTTTCGACTTGCTGGCGTTCTTTGTCGTTGACTTCGCCGTCGAGGTAGGCACTCAACAATTCAAATCGAGCATCGAACTCGTCGGCGTCTGGCGTGTCTCCATGGAGGGGAACGATCGACGGATCGGAGTTGGGATAGGCGTTAGATTGGGAGGTCATGGTCAATATCACCACCAGGTCGGGTTAGTTGGACTCCCCGAACGCGACATTACAGTTTTCTGTAAGTTCACTGACTGATTTTAACGGGAAAAAGTTCTCTAAAAATGGAAAATTTACAAAAAATGGTATTAATTTATCTTGACAATTAGCAAGACTTCCGAGTTCCTTGCCGCCTTTCTCGAAGGGCGGGTAGCACCGATCGATCTCCAGACCTGGATTTACCCGTTTTTGCCAACTTAACCGGGCCAATAGGCTTGCAAATCAGTTTGGAGTCGGTAGCGAGCGCGGGCAATTCTCGATTTGACGGTTCCCAGAGAAACGCCCGTAATTTCGGCGATTTCTTCATACGCCATGCCTTCGATTTCTCGAAGGACGATGGTGGTGCGGAACACTTCTGGCAATTGGGCGATCGCCGCTCGCAGTCGATCGTAAAATTCTCCAGTGGCTAGCTCTTCCTCGGGACCCGGCTTGTCGGCGGGAATTTCCCATTCTCGCTCCCCATCTTCGAGGGTATGGGGCGCGTCGATGGACAGGGGGGGACGCACTCGCTTGCGTTTGCGGAGTTCGTCATAAAATAGATTGGTAGCAATGCGGCTGAGCCAACCTTTAAACTTTCCGGGTTCGTTCAGGCGTCCCACATTGCGGTAAACTCGAATCCACACTTCCTGAGCCAGATCTGATCGATCTTGCCAGTCTGGTGCTAAATGATACAAAACTTTATCGACATACGACTGATAGCGGCGCAACAACTCGGTGAATGCCGCACGATCGGGGCGCAGCCCTTCTTGGCATCGCAGCACCAATTGCCGATCGGACAGTTTGTCGGGGGAAAGAGTGGGGGTGACAGTTGCCGCAGCGGCTGACCCAGGAAAAGAGATAGATTGAATCATGGGCAAAATCATAGCGCTCGGACAAGCCTATAGTTATTGCTAGACGCTCCCCAGATTCTAATCGTTCCCCAGATTTGCTAGTTTGTTGAGGAGACAATTCGATCGACTGTCACATCCCCAGCCGATGAGAACGAGAGAGGTGAGGCTCGGGAGTTCCAACAATCGGGTATTGTTATCGATTCGTCTCTGTTTTCTGTTTGTCGTCTTTTAACTGGGTGCTTCGCTAACTTCAACCGGCAACTGAAATAACCGATAGCTTCTTTCGATCCACTTTCGATCTAGTCCTTCTCCGTGCGATGAATACCCCTTCCTCCGATCGATCGCAATCGAATAACGAATCTCGACTGCAAAAATTTGTAGAAAATGCTCCGGCGGCGATTGCGATGCTGGACGTGCAAATGCGCTATCTCGTCGTCAGTCGGCGTTGGTTGACGGATTACGGCTTACCCGAAACGATTGTCGGTCAGTCTCACTACGATGTTTTTCCCCTGTTTCAAGCCTGGGATGCTGCCGAGTTTGATCGCCACCAAACGATCTATACCCAGTGTCTGAGTGCCAACAGAGCGATTTGTACGGAAGAACAGTGGACGCGCGCAGACGGCACGATCGATTGGTTGCGGTGGGAAATCCAAACCTGGGAGAACGACTCGGGAGGCGTTGGCGGTTTGATAATGTTTGTAGAAACAATTACCGAAACCAAACGCGCCGAGCGATCGCTCTACGCAGCCAAAGAAGCCGCCGAAGCTGCCAACCGCGCGAAGAGTACCTTCCTCGCCAACATGAGTCACGAACTGCGGACGCCGCTGAATGCCATTATCGGTTACAGCGAAATGCTGGTAGAAGAAGCGCAAGACTGCGGCTACACCGAGATCGCGCCGGACTTAGAGAAAATTCGATCGGCAGGCAAGCACTTATTATCGCTGATTAACGATATTCTCGATATTTCCAAAATCGAAGCGGGTCGCATGGATCTGTACGTCGAACGCTTCGAGGTGGCGCAATTGGTGGCAGAAGTCCAAAATACCATTCGCCCCATCGTCGAGAAAAATCGCAACCACTTGCACGTCAGCCTTGCCCCCAACCTCGGCAGCATGACCGCCGATCTGACCAAAGTCCGACAAGCTCTGTTTAATTTACTCAGCAATGCGGCGAAGTTCACCCAACAGGGTCGGATCGAAATCGACGCCCGTCGGGAAGTTGTCATCGACGAAGAGACAACCTCTCGCCGCCCGCAATCCTATATCGTTTTCCAAGTCAGCGATACGGGAATCGGCATGACCCCGGAACAAATGGAGAACGTCTTCAAAGCTTTCGATCAAGCCGATGCCTCCACCACGCGCCAGTACGGGGGAACGGGGCTGGGATTGGCGATTACCCGTCACTTTTGTCAGATGATGGGGGGAGAGATTCGGGTGGAAAGTGAGTTGGGCGCGGGCTCGACCTTTACCATTCGCTTGCCCGCCCGAGTTCGTCCGTTGGGGAAAATGGAACCGATCGCCCCCATCACCCCGCCAGCTCCCACGACCCCGACTACGCCGACCAATACCGTGTTAGTCATCGACGACGATCCTGCCGTTCGGGAATTGATCGTGCGGCGGTTAAAGAAAGAGGGTTTTAGCATCGAAACCGCACCCACTGGCAAAGAGGGTTTGCAACGCGCCCGCGAACTTTGTCCCGACGCCATTATTTTAGACGTACTGATGCGGGATATGAATGGCTGGAGCGTGCTGTCGGCACTCAAAGCCGATCCGGCATTGGCGGAAATTCCCGTGATTATGTCTACGATTTTGGACGATCGCAATTTAGGCTTTACGTTGGGGGCATCGGATTTTATCACCAAGCCGATCGACAATCAGCGTTTGGCACGTTTGTTGAGTAAGTATAAAAAAAGAAAGACGAAAACAACACTTCCCCACCAAATTTTGATCGTGGAAGACGATGCCCTATTGCGAGAAATGTTGCGGCGGATGTTGGACGTGGCGCACTGGGGGACGATCGAGGCAGAGAACGGACGGGAAGCCTTGGAGATGTTGCGATCGCAAACTCCCGATTTGATTTTGCTCGATTTGATGTTACCGGAAATGGACGGTTTTGAGTTTTTGCAGCAACTGCGGCAAACTGCCGATTGGCGATCGATTCCCGTCGTCGTCGTTACGGCAATGGAACTCACCACCGCCGATATCGATCGCTTAGATGGCTGCGTTTCGCAAATTGTACAAAAAGGAGCCTACAGTCGAGACGAACTGTTGCGCCAGGTTCGGGATTTATTAGTCGAAAGTTTATCGGAAGATCGCTAGTGGCTATTCGTCAAACACGGCTGCCTTCAATTCTATCATTTTAAAAATCAGATATGCCCAAAATTTTATTAGTTGAAGATAATGAAATGAATCGAGATATGCTGTCTCGAAGATTAGAACGAAAAGGATTTGAAGTAGAAGTTGCCGTGGATGGCGTGCAAGGGGTGGAAATGGCAAAAGCACGACCGGATTTGATTTTAATGGATATGGGTTTGCCCGTTCTCGACGGTTGGCAAGCCACCACTCAAATTAAAGCCGATCCGCGAACCTCCTCGATTCCGATTATCGCGCTCACGGCTCACGCGATCGCCGGCGATCGAGAAAAGTGTTTGCAGGCCGGATGCGACGATTACGATACCAAACCCGTGGAATTTCCCCGACTGCTGGCTAAAATTCAAGCGTTGCTAGGGACGGGAGGGTAATAAGTAATAAGTAATAAGTAATAAGTAATAAGTAATAAGTAATAAGTAATAGGCGATCGATCTTAACTTTCTGTAGGGTGGGCAATGGCAGCAATCATCGGGATTCGTCCTCAACTGACGATTGAAAATCCGCCATTGCCAACCGAGTTGGGAACTGATTAGAGACTGTCGGGGTTAATGCCTTGCGATCGCAAGTAGTCAGCCAGTCGATCGGCGCGTTGACGTTCTTGTTCGACTAATTCTACACCCCAGGGGAGTAGAGTTTCATCTTCATCCCACCAGCGCAACCAATAGCCCGATCGCCCTTCCTTCTCACCTCGCCACGTTCCCAGAAATAAACCGAGTTCGGCAAACCAGTGCCACCCCTCCGTATTGGGTTGCTCGAGTTGATATTGCTCTCCCTGATGCCGATAGACTTCTAGTAAGCCCCCTTCCGGCTCGAAAATGATGTAAGTCGGGATTTGAAGCACTTGTTCGTAAAAGAACCACTTGCCGATAGGAGGAATGTGCCGATGGGAATATTCGCCCCCGTCGGTTTCGGAGAGGAATTCCATGACGATGCTGGGGAGTTGTCCTTCGCGGTGCGGGGTATAGCTTTTGCGATCGCCACTAGTAGCGAGGGGCTGAACTTGGGGGACGAACATCCAGTCGGGAGCTTTCAGGGTTAGCTCTCCGTTAACGGTGGCGCAAATCCCCAAGTTAGAGGCAATCAGTTGCCCCGGTTGGATGCGTTGGGCCAGTTCTAAAGCTTCGCGCAAGGCTCCGGCGATGAGGGGTTGCCCTGTATTCTCCACAGGTTCCTCGGGTAGGGGGTAGTCTTGGGGGAGGCTGTCCCAGGTGACGGTGAATGAGGGGGGAAGTCCGATCGCGGGTTCCTGTGTTGCTACCATTGCTTCACCTCCGATGTTCGATAAGTGTATTGTAATCAGTTGGCTTGATGTTAGAGTCATAATATTGAATTGAGATTGAAATTCAGTAGGAGGTGGCAATGGCGATCGCGTCTCAAACTTCGATCGAGCGGGAAGATGCACCCCGTTCGCCCAAAGAAACCTTGCCCACCATGTACGATTTACCCAGCGAAGACCCCGAGGAACCCGGCTTGCCTGACGAATTCCACGACCTGCAACCTCAATTGTTGAGCCGCACCCTCCAGCTACTCAACCACAGCCGCAACAATTGCTTCACCGCCTCCGATCTGAATCTGTACTACGATGTCAGCCATCCCTTCTGGTACAAGCGTCCTGATTGGTTTCTAGTCCTGCGCGTCCCGCGTCTCTACGAGGGGAAGGATTTGCGCCGCAGTTATGTCGTCTGGCAGGAAGGACAAAATCCCTACGTCGTGGTGGAGTTTTTGTCGCCGGGGACGGAACGGGAAGATTTGGGGCGTTTTGTCTCGGAAACGCCTGGAGTTCCCGAAGATGTTACCGCAGAGGAACGACAGCAACCGCCTGGAAAATGGGAGGTTTACGAGCAGTATCTGCGGGTTCCCCACTACATCGTTTACAGCCGCTACACGCAACAGTTGCGCTATTTCCAATTAGAAGGGGGAGTCTACCAAGAAAAGCCGATTCATGCCGAAAATCCCCGGATTTGGCTGGCGGATTTAGAGGTGGGTTTGGGGATTTGGGAGGGGACGTTCGAGGATGTTCCCAGTTGTTGGTTGCGGTGGTGCGATGCTGAGGGGAACTGGTTGCTGACGGATACGGAACGAGAACGATCGCAGAAAGAACAATTGCAGGCTCAACTGCACCAAGCGGCGCGAAATCTGCTGGCAACGGGGATGGAAGCGAGTCAGGTTGCTCGGATTTTGGGGTTGCCGGAGGAGCGAGTTCGAGAGATTGCAGATTAAACGGCTTGTGTCGCCAAGTAAGTGTCGATTAAAGTTGCAGAGCGGATCGATCGCCCGAAATGGTATTGAGCGTATTGTCGCAGAATTCGTTCGATCGCCACCCACGCGCGATCGATGGCAGGGGAGGTTGCCATTGGTTCTGGTAATGGCGGCAATTCCGCTAAGGTTAACTGTTGCAGTAGGGTTAATTCCGTGGCGTTGAGGTAAATGGGGGGAAGAGTTGGCGATCGATCGGTGCGATAGTGACCGCCAGTTTCTCGCGCAACGTGAAGTTGGGACTCTTCTGGCGTACTGACGGTTCCTCCCGCATCGATTTTAAAGCTGACTCGCCAATTGGGATCGGTAATGTCGGGAACGATCGCTCGTTGCGTCACGCAGCAGTCCCGCACTTGCGGTGCGAGTCCCGCCGATGCCAGCAGGTGAAAAATCCCGTGGTTGAGATGCGCCAACACCAATACGGGGGAGGCACTGCGATTCAGTTTTTCCAAACGGCTCAAATGCTCGACGAGTAACTCGAAGAGTTCTTCCTGGGGTTGTTCGCTCAAAGCTTGCGCCAGCACCAATTCCGTGAGATATTGGCTGGCGGTGAGGGTTCCTAAATTGCGGCTCAAACCGGGGTAGGACGCGATGGTTTCCGCCTGGGTAATGCGATCGAGGGTTTTCCCTTTCGACATCGACAGTTCGTTGATCGCAAATAAGGCGCTACGTCCCGCCAATTGGGATTTGTGCTTGCGCGAACCGGGTGCGACGGCTTGAATTAAGCCGTATTCCCGCGTTAACACTGTCAGGAGGCGATCGTGTTCTCCCAATGGCATACTTTTAAGATTGATTCCGATGGTTTTGTAAGTGCGGCTCATATTGCCTTGTTATTTGGGGTTTGGGGTTTGGGGTTTGGGGTTTGTCATTTGCTAGTCTCCGTGTCTCCCTTCCCCCTGCTTTCTTCCTTTCTGCCTTAATTCTGTGCCAACAACGCCGTTCCGTAGGCAGCTTCCGTATGCGGAGATTGGAGGATGGGAACGCGGAGATGGCGGTGGCGGATGCGACTCCAGGGGGCATTTTTCGCGCCGCCGCCAGCAGTATACACCCGCGAAATGGGGGTAGCACCGAGTTGTTGCAAGAGTTGATAGCCTCGCGCTTCGATTCGCGCTAAACTTTCTAGCAAGCCGTGTAAAAAGGCAACGGGATCGTCCGGTCGGGGTTCCAATTTGGGGGGATACTGGGGATCGTTGATGGGGAAGCGTTCTCCGGGTTGGGTGAGGGGATAGTAATTCAGGGAACTTTCGGTGTCGGGAAGGCGATCGCTCAGAGTGGCGAGTTCGGCATCGGTGAAGAAGTTTCGCAACACCGCACCACCGGCGTTGGACGCGCCTCCGGTCAGCCACAAGTTGCCGAGGCGATGGCTGTAAATGCCGTAGCGACTGTCTTCGATACGCGATCGACTGAGGAGTTTGAGGACGATCGTCGAACCCAGGGAGGTGACGGCTTCACCAGGGTGTTGCACCCCACTGGCGAGACAAGCCGCGATGCTGTCCGTGGTTCCCGCACAGACGAGGCATTGAAGAGAGAAGCCAAAGCGATGGGCGATGTCGGGGATGAGTTGACCAATGGGGGTTCCCGGCGCCACTACGCGGGGAAGTTGGGGAACTCTTCCGTTGGCGATGCGGTGGATGCCCTCTACTAGCCACTTAGGATACCATAAATTCACCGGGTCGCAGCCTAATTTTAAGGCATTGTGATAGTCACTGATGCCGAGTTGACCGTGGAGTAAAAACGCCAACC
The DNA here is from genome assembly GCA_015295945.1 of Oscillatoriales cyanobacterium M59_W2019_021. GTDB lineage: Bacteria > Cyanobacteriota > Cyanobacteriia > Cyanobacteriales > Geitlerinemataceae > DVED01. The sequence continues at coordinate 35,214 of DVED01000124.1, forward strand.
AATCGGCTTGGTGGAGGAAGAAATACTCGGATTTAGTGGCTCCCCCCTCCAGCCACCAGAGGAGTTTGGCGAAGCTGGAAGTGGCACTCACCACGGTATGGTTTGCCGGAGCGATTTCGGTGACTTTATCCAGAACTGCCGCACCGCTTCCGTCGTTGTAGAGGAGGGGAGGTACGACGGGTTCGCCGGACGCATCGCAGAGCAAGACAGTTGCCGACGTACCGTTGATGGCAATGCGCGAAACGATCGCCCCTTGGGGAAGTTGCTGCCGGGTGGTTTCCAGGAGAGCGAACAAGGCTTCGCGCCAAGTGGCTGGGTTGGCAGTTGCCGATGGGGTGAAGGGAGACTCGGCTTGCGATCGAATTTCTCCGGCCGTATCGATAGCGATCGCTCGAGCGCCCGAAGTCCCGAAATCGATTCCTAAAGCGCACTCCAAATTTTTACCTGAAACGGGTGAATTTGTCAAGACTTTTTCAACTCAAAATAACTCGTGCTAACTTAAAAATAGTATGACATCGATCGGGTAGCATTGAGCTTTCAGCTATTAGCCGTCAGCTTCAGATCTACCTCAACATTAGATTTAAATGCTAGCATGGTTGCGTTGGGGAAAAGTTGAGGAAAAGTTTGATCGAAGATGCTATTAACCGATAAATTTGTCTACATTCACTATCCCAAAACAGGCGGATCGTTTGTCACCAATCGGCTCTTTAAGCTGCACGAAGGCACTGGAGTGCAGAACCCAACACTGCAGCGAATTGGCAAACGATTGGGAACCACCTGGGGAGGGTTAATCGATACCGCCAAAGAAGGCTTGCAACACAATACTTGTCGGGAAATTCCCTTCGGGTTTCGCCACAAACCGATCGTCTCGACCATTCGCAATCCTTACGATCGCTACGTATCCGGATATATGTACGGTTGGTGGAAACGCTATCCCGAACAGTTTGCTGGTGATGTGGAGGCAGTATCCAAAGCCTATCCCAACTATCCCGATTTATCCTTTGACGACTACGTGAGAATTAGCAACGATTTTAACGCTTTTCAGAAAATATCGACCCCTCATTTAAATCCCGACAATCCCATCGGTCAAAGAACCTACGAAACGATTCAATTTTTCTTCAAATACGATCCAGAAACAATTTTTTTAAAGCTAACAGAAGATTATATTACCTCTGGCACTTACAAACAAGATATTTTCCCCGTTCGTTTCCTGAAAATGGAAAACTTGAATCGAGAACTGTACGACTTTCTAGTAGAAGTTGGATATCCTTCAGAACGGGTAAAATTCATTCTCGAATCGGAAAAAGTGCTGCCGGGGATGCAACCGGGAACGATCGTGCGAGAAGATTCGGGATGGCAAGCGTATTATACTCCCGAACTCAAGGCATTTGTTCGACAGCGAGATCGCCTCTTTTTTCAAATGTTTCCCGAGTATGATGTCTAAATAAAATGCTGTTAACCGATAAATTTGTTTATATTCATTATCCCAAAACTGGGGGAACCTTTGTTACCGAAACTCTCCAAAAAATTCACGCCGGAAAAGGATACAAAAAGTCAACAGTTAGCAAAATTGCGCGAAGATTCGGCAGCGTTGGCGGCGGCATCGTCGATACAGCATCCGAGGGAAGCAAACACGCCACCTGTCGCGACATTCCTCCGGCATTTCTCCGCAAACCCATTCTCTCCACCGTTCGCAACCCTTACGAACGCTATCTTTCGGGATACTCGTTCGGGTGGTGGAAAAAGCATCCCCAAGACTTTATGCTAGATGTAGCGGCGATCGTTCGCGACTATCCCCAGTATCCCGAAATTTCATTTTCAGAATACGTTTATATTGTTAACACCTATCATTATTTTAGAACGCTAAAAACGCCGCACCTCAATTCCCAAAATCTCGTCGGACAGAGAACCTACGAGATCGTTCGTTTTTTCTTTAAAGATCCTCCCGAAATAATTTTTCCAAAACTGAGTGACGAGTATATTTACACACAACAGTATCGCTCGGATCTCTGTCCGGTTCATTTTCTGCAAACCCACAATCTCAATCGGGGACTCTATGACTTTTTGCTTAAAGTCGGTTACGATCGGTCTCAAATCAAATTTATTCTCGATGCCGATCGCATCTTACCCAATTTACCACCTGGCGGCATTCGGCGATCGTCAAAGCGTTGGCAAGAGTATTATACTCCCGAACTCAAAGCTTTTGTCCGACAGCGAGATCGCCTGGTCTTTTCCTTATTTCCCGAGTTTGACGTGTAAGCAATAGAAATGTTGAAATCCCTACCCATTCTCCGACAAAAACCTATTTTAATCGTGGGTTTACCTCGCAGCGGAACAACTTGGTTGGCTTCAATTTTGAATACTGCGAGGGGGATCGAATATTTTCACGAACCTTTTAACAGCAATCACGTTCCGGAAGCCGTTCTTCTAGCAGATAAATATTTGCGCGAGAATGACATCGATCGAGAATTTGAAGCCTACTGTCAAAAAATATTTTCAGGAAAACACGAAAGTGGTTTTGTTTGTCACAAACTGTCATATTTTTATCAAAAGTATCGTTGGTTTCCCGGTCGAGTGATGGTCAAAGACGTGCGATGCCATAAAACTTTAGCCTGGATCGATCGGCACATTTCACCAAAAATTGTCATTACTATGCGGCATCCGTGTGCGGTAGCTAACAGTTTGCTGCGACTGTATGGTGAAGGGGTTGGAGATCGATTGTTTCAGCGAATTCTCAATTTACCGGAATTAATTGAGGATTATCTTCATCCTTTTCAAGATTTATTCGATCGAGCGGAAGGGTTTTGGCAAAAAATAGGAGTGGTCTGGGGTGCAACGTATTACGTCATTCAACAACAAAGCCTTCAAAAAAACAACTGGATTTTCGTGAAACACGAGTCGCTCTGTCTCGATCCAGAGCGAAAATACCGACAGTTATTCGATCGCTTAAATCTTCAGTGGACGACCCAAACCGATCGATTGCTCAATTTATCAACAACTCAAGATAGCGGTCATCCCTATGTTCCCGAACGGATTGCATCGCAAGAATATAACAAATGGAAAAAACAGATTGAGCCATGCCAAATCGAACAAGTGAAAGAGTTTGTTCTACCTTTTAAGTTACCCTATTACTCGGATTTTTGATTTAGCAAATTGAATGGCTAATTACTGTTAACAAGGAGATCGCCTTAACGATGCTATTAACCCCTAATTTTGTTTATATTCATTACCCTAAAACAGGTGGCACATTTGTTACTGAAATCCTCAAGAAGGTTCATAATAACCCAGAATTTGGTAGCCTAGTCGATACGACAACAGCAGGAACGAAACACGGACAATGTAGGCAAATTCCGCCAGACCATCAACATAAACCGATCGTATCCACCATGCGAAACCCTTACGATCGCTACGTCTCCGCTTACGAATTTGGATGGTGGAAAAAATACCCCGAAAGTTTCTTTGAAGATGTAAATTTTGTCAAACAAAAGTATCCCTATTTTCCATCGCTTTCGTTTGCCGAATATTTAGAGGCTATCAACAGTCTTTGTAAATTTCATACTTTGGAAACCCCTAATCTCGATCCCGATCTCTCGATCGGTCGGCAAACCCAAAACTTTATTAAGTATTTTTTCAATAAACCCGTAGAAGCAATCTTTGCTAAATTCAATCGAGAGTACATTCGATCGAAGGACTATCTAGAAGACCTCTTCAGCGTTCGATTTCTCAACACCGAAACTCTCAATCAGGATTTGTACGATCTACTCTTAGAATTTGAATATCCTCAAAAAGATATTCAATTTATCTTGACTGCCGATAAGATCTTTCCACCGGAAGGTGGCAGAAGCGAAGAACAAAACTGGCAAAATTACTACACTCCAGAACTGAAAGAATTTGTAAAATTGCGAGAAATGCTCCTCTTTTCTATTTTTCCTGAGTTTGATGTTTGAGAATAGCTGATAAAATGCGATCGTCTTTATCTCCCGAACTCGATTTTACCGTCGCCATTCCAACGTATAATGGCGCGAATCGATTGGCGGAAGTTTTGGAAAAACTGCAAATTCAGATGGGTACGGAGTCTATTCGCTGGGAAATTCTCATTATCGATAATAATAGCACCGATCGCACCGCAGAGTTCGTTCGACAGATGCAAAAAAACTGGACTCAATCTTATCCCTTACGATACACTCTGGAAACCCAACAAGGCGCATCCTTTGCTAGACTGAAAGCCATCGGAGAAGCAAAAGGGAAATGGGTGGGATTTCTCGATGACGACACCATTCCCGCTGAAAACTGGGTGGTAGCTGCGTATCAATTTGGGGAAAAACATCCAAAAGTTGGCGCATATGGCAGTCAAGTTCGTGGAGCTTATGAAGTCAAACCTCCCCCTAACTTTGAGAAAATAGCTAGCTTTTTTGCTATCACCGAACGCGGTTCTCAACCCCATCTTTACGAACCTAAAATGAAGATGCTACCCCCATCGGCTGGATTAGTGGTTCTTAAACAAGCATGGTGCGAAAGCGTTCCCGACAAACTCTTTTTAAGCGGTCGTTCTGCGCGATCGATCCTTAATAGCGAAGACCTAGAAGTCATCCTGTACATCCAAAATGCTGGGTGGGAAATTTGGTATAACCCCGAAATGGAAATTTACCATAAAATTCCGCGCGATCGTTTGGAACGAGATTACTTACTATATTTGATGCGAAGTACGGGGTTGGCACGACACTATATTCGGATGTTGCGCTTTAAAACTTGGCAAAAACCTTTCGTTTTTCCCGTGGGTTTCGGTCGAGATATTTATAAAGCTATTCGTCATTTTTGTAAGCATCGGCACCATCTCGATCGCGATATTGTGGCTGCCTGCGAACTGGAATTTTTAACGAGTAGTATTATCAGTCCTTTTTATCTGTGGAGAGAATCGATAAAACGATGGTGGATTTCACGGTAGCGATTCCAACTTATAATAGCGAGCATCGCTTACCTCTATTTTTGGAAAAACTCCGAGAATGTTTGCTCTATACCGAACGCTCGGAACTATGCAATATTTCTGTCGAAGTCATTATTGTTGATAATAATAGTGGCGATCGTACGGAAAAAATTATTAAAAACTATCGAGAAAATTGGCATTCTAAATTTCCATTAATCTACTGTTTTGAAGCCGAACAAGGTGCGGCTTTTGCAAGACAACATGCCGTTCGAGTAGCTCACGGAGAGTTTATCGGTTTTCTGGATGACGATAATTTACCCGCACCAGATTGGATCGTGCGTGCTTATTTATTTGGCAAACAGCATCCCCAAGCGGGTGCGTATGGCGGAAAAATTCACGCAAAGTATGAAGTTTTACCTCCTGAAAACTTCGATCGAATAGCAGGGTTTTTAGCCATTCGCCATCGAGGGGAACACCCCAATTTATATCAACCCGAAGTGCTGAGTTTGCCACCGGGTGCGGCAATGGTGGTGCGTCGCCAAGCGTGGCTAGATTGCGTTCCCCAGCGTCCGAAGTTGGGAGGAAAAGCCGCAGGTTCGATGATTCAAGGTGATGATTGGGAACCGTTAATTTATCTCTACAAAGCGGGTTGGGAAATTTGGTACAATCCAGAGATGCGTACCGAACATCAAATTCCGGCATTTCGCCTCGATCGAGAATATTTACTCGCATTGATTCGCGGGTCTTGCCTGTGTTTTATTCCTTTAAAAATGATGTTTCTAAAGCCTTGGCAGAAGCCGATTGCGATCGCCAAAACGGTTTTAGGAAATAGCTATAAAGCCGCATGGCATTACCTCCAATATCGAAACTTGTTGAAGTCAAATCTGGTCAAGAGATGCGAGTTGCAAATTTATTTAAGTCGAATTGAGAGCGTTTTTTATTATTTTTCTCTATTCAAAAACCGTCATTGGTAGTTATTGATGCGATCAAAATGTAAAAATATAGCTATTCTGCCAATGATTTTTGAGTCTTTTTTGCCATATATTTCATCCCCAAGGCGATGGCACTTAACCAAACCATTCCCATCATGCCTGCTAAAGGATTCGCATCAATTCCCGTCACCCAAACCGGAACGGCATCCCGGTATTCCATTAATTGACCGACATTCATGAGGTAATATCCCCACACTAATCCTGAATGCAACCCCATCGGCAAACCTAATCGTCTTTGTCCCGTTTTTTTTGCCCAGACCAATGCTAAACCCAATAAAAATAAACCCGGAAAAGCAGGAAGCGATCGCAGCATTTCTTGCCAAGGTTTAATAAAGTGTACGGCGGCAAATAACAACGCATTCACCCAAGTTGCGGTGTCGCTGCGGTAGTCTCGCTGCAACTCATCCAACAACCACCCTCGAAACAATAACTCTTCCGCAAATCCAATCCCAACAGCTACGGCAAAACCTTCTACAGCAATGCGGGGAAAGTTGCTTGCCGGGGGTTGCCATGCCAGCCAACCCAGCACAAATTCCAAGCTGAGTAATGAGAACAAACTAACTAACCCCAAGCTCAAACCGAACAGCCAATCTCGACCGTTTTTTTGAAAAAAAATCAGTCCGTAACGCTGAAAAAGAGATTGCCGATAAACATAACGTCCCCATATTTTGAGTAATACGAGAAATTCGAGATAGAGAATTCCCATGCTCAGGATACTCACCCAATTGGGGTCTGGAACGAAGCGATAAATGGGTAAGGCAAAGGGAACCCACAACAGCAACAGCGCGATCGTAAAAAGGCTGAAGCGAATGGCTAAGGGGTGTCGATCGAGTTGTTTGAATCGAGATTTAAAAAAATTCACAGAACTCTAATTTTGATAATATTAGTGATATTGCACTGAGCGGTTGAATCCCGTACACTCCTAGTGCGATCGGCAGTCATCAGATTGGGGACGATCGATCGCTCGTTTTCAAACTTTGGAATTATGAAAAACCCAAATCAAAATTCTACGATCGTCACTCCCACAATCCAAGAGATGTATACCGATGGCGCGTGTAGCGGCAATCCCGGCAAAGGAGGGTGGGGAACCGCCATCTACTACGCCGATGGCTCGGTTTGCGAATTGGGCGGTATGGAGCCGGAGACGACCAATAATCGCATGGAAATGCAGGCAGCGATCGCCGCACTGGAATTTCTTGCTAATTCCGGACAAACCCAATCGGTAACGCTGTATACCGATAGCGAATACGTGAAAAATGGGATTACCCAATGGATTCGCGGTTGGAAAAACAAAAATTGGAAAACCTCCACCGGAAAACCCGTTCTCAACCGAGATTTGTGGGAAATTCTCGATCGCCTCAATTCCCCTCAAATTCGTTGGGAATACGTGCGCGGTCATGCCGGAAATGAAGGTAACGAACGCTGCGATACCATCGCTCGCGCCTTTGCCCAAGGTCGAAATCCTGCCTTACAACAGCCAAACAGTCTGAAATTGTCCGCACCCGAAAATGGGGATCGCCCAACCCCAAACAACGGGAAATCTAAAGAAACTCTGCCGATTTTCGCAGATCGCGCGATCGCCCCCAAACTCAATTTATCCCCCGATCGCATCCACATCACTGCAAATGAGAGGTTACAATCAACATCTGTAACTTCTAGTTCTGTAATTTTCGATCCTGACATGACAGACCTGACCCATAACGCTAACGAGGCTACCCTTGATACCCGCCCTTCGGATTCTCGGATTGTCGCACTGCGCGACGTTGTCGAAAGTCTGCGAATTGCCGATGAAGTCGCAGCCAAAGGTTATTTAATCAGCAGTTCCGAACTCGCCGATTTGATCGATGTCAACGCCAGTGCCGTCACCTCTCGAGGAGATCACTGGGTTTGGCGCAATTGGGTTGTTTCGCGGGTGCGACGCGAAGGCAACCAAATTCTCTGGCAGTTGGAACGAGTGGATTAACCCGATCCGACCGCGATCTGGACGCGCCTTTCTCCCCTAATTCCTGTCTTCTAACAGGTCAAGGAAGAAGACTATTCGAGTTTTCTTCCCTCGAGTTCTTGATCGCTCTCTTCCGGCAACAGAGAGTTCGGCAAGGGGAAAGCGGGGTAGAAGGAGGCGAAAAGACGTCTGATCGGTCTCGTTTGCCTCAATTTCCGCAAGCGGGACAGGGACGATCGAGATCGCTCTGAAAGATGGGATACCCGCAACGATCGCACAAATCGTAGCTTCCCGCCACTAAGCCGTGTTTGACGGCAACCCGTTGGTCAAACACGAAACATTCCCCCTGCCACAGGCTATCTTCCGGGGGAATGTCTTCCAAGTATTTGAGAATGCCGCCTCGGAGGTGATAGACCTCCTCAAATCCTTCCCCGAGTAAATAGGAGGTGGCTTTCTCGCAGCGAATGCCCCCCGTACAAAAGAGTGCCACTTTTTTGTGTCGGCGGGGGTCGAGGTGTCCTCGGACGTAGTTGGGAAAGTCCCGAAACGATTCGGTGTGGGGGTTTTGGGCGCCAGAGAAAGTGCCGATCGCCACTTCGTAAGCATTGCGAGTATCGATGACGAGGGTTTCGGGATCGCGAATTAACTCGTTCCAGGCGTGAGGACTGACATAGGTTCCCACGCGATCGCCCGGATTGACGGTGGGGACGCCAAAGGTGACGATCTCCTTTTTCAACCGCACTTTTAACCGTTGGAAGGGGGGAACCTCGGCTTCGGATTCCTGGGTTTCGAGATCGGCTAACCGGGGATCGCCACGCAGAAATTCGATCGCAGCATCGATCGCCCCCCGAGATCCGGCGATCGTCCCGTTAATCCCCTCCGCCGCCAGCAAGATCGTCCCTTTCACCCCTCGTTGGTGGCAGTACGTCCACAACGGAACCCGCTGGTCGGCAAAGTCGGCAAGGGGGGCGAATTTATAAAAGGTGGCAATTACGATCATCGGTTATTGGTTATTGGTTATTGGTTAGTAGTTAGTCGCTTTTCTCCCCCTGCCTCCCCTGCTCCCCCTGCTCAAGAAAGCTTCTAAAAAAATTTGCGATCGCCCCTAGACAAACACGCTATAAAAGGTATAATAGCAAAGGCGAAACGAGAAAACGCACGAGTCAAGCGGTTTTCCCAGTTTCGGGGGTATAGCTCAGTTGGTAGAGCGCCTGCTTTGCAAGCAGGATGTCAGGAGTTCGAGTCTCCTTACCTCCATTCAGAAGCAGATAGCAGTTAGCCATTATTGGGGCAACTGGCAAGAGGGAGCGATGGCAACTTTTCAGACCCGTCCTCGGTAACTTGCTAGGGTCTGTCATCAATTAGCCGTACATCCGGCACTAGGCGTGGATTCTGGCTTGGGGATGTGTTTTCGAGCCATCGCACCTAAATCCTTGTCCCGAAAGGGTTCTAGATTTAATTGATGACGCGCCCTAAGTTGGCTAACCACTAACCGCTAACCGCTAGCAATACAGTCGGTCTTGGTAAAAGTCTTCGCAAGAGACGGGGGTAACTTCCTGAAGACCGAGACTTTCGAGATGTGAGATCCATCCGTCTAAGGTATCTTCAACCGGGAGCAATCCGATCGCCCTGGCGACGTCGGCAACCCAAGGAACCGTGGAGATGCGGTATCCCTGCCAGTTAACGCCGAGTTCGAGCCAATCGGGAACGCGACGATCGTCAAAACCCGTCGATCGTTCCCAACTGGCGAGGAAGCAATAAATTTTGCAGCCATTTCGCATCCTTCAACCTCTTAGAGAGAGATGGGCAAGTGAGGAGCAATCGACTTGGACGAGAGAGGAACGGTTAAGTTGCCTCCACCACCGGAGTTTCCACTTCCGCACACACTTCGTAGAACATCGTTTGCGGGGGACGGGCGAACAAATGCGCCATTTCCTGCAAAACTGCTTCGCAGGTTTCATTTTTGTTGGCATCCATGTCCTCAATGCCTTCCCAAAAAATGACGGCAATGCCTTTATCCGTTCCCGGTTCTTGGAGCAAATACGCACCCTTAAACCCTTGGCTGTAGGTGGAAACGGCTTTTTCAAACAATTCTTTGGCTTCGGTAAACTTACCGGGTTTGAATTCGCCCTCGGCAACGTAGGCAATTTTATGTTTGAGGAAATCGAGAAAGTCACTCATGATTCGGGCAATCTCCTGATGTTTCTTCGGCGACGTTGTGAGTCGATCGTTGGCATTATAGAGCGATCGCGTTCGTTGGCGGACAATCGCAACCAGAATTTCCGATTTGATTTGATTCCGAATTTGGCGATCTTGAGGGGCGATCGAGCGCCGAGCAGGGCAATTGGCTCTAAAATGGACACTGGACTTCAAACTCTCTCGGTCTGAGAGCGGCGAGTTTTTGCCGGACTTCCATTACCTCTCGTCCCCTGGATGGCATCTTCGTGCCTCTCGTCGATTTCATTTTCCTTTCCCCATGACCCCGATCCTTTCCCGTTTCCGCAATGCCGTCCGTGCTGGCGAGTTTTTAATCACCGCAGAAGTTATGCCCCCTAAAGGTGGGAACCCCACACACGCCCTAGAAATGGCGAAGGGTTTGAAAGATCGAGTTCACGCCGTCAATATTACCGACGGCTCGAGGGCAGTGTTGCGGATGTCTCCGTTGGTGATGTCGGTGTTGCTCCTGCAAAACGGCATCGAACCGATTTGTCAGGTGGCGTGCCGCGATCGCAATCGCATCGGCTTGCAAGCGGACTTGATGGGCGCTCACGCTTTGGGAATTCGCAATATCTTAGCGCTGACGGGCGATCCGGTCAAAGCGGGGGATTACCCCGACGCTCGCAGTGTGTTCGATTGGGAGTCGGTGCGGTTGCTGGGGGCAATTTCCAAGTTGAATGAGGGATTGGATGCCAACGACAAACCCCTACCCGACGGTCCGTTGGAGTTATTTCCCGGTGCGGCAGTCGATCCCCAACTGAAGAGTTTTTCCAGCTTGCAACGCCGTTTCGAGCGTAAAATCGAAGCGGGGGCGGAGTTTTTCCAAAGTCAACTGATCTCCGACTTTGATCGCCTCGATAAGTTTATGACTCAAGTGGCTAACGGCACGGGCAAACCCGTTCTCGCCGGCATTTTCTTAATCAAGTCAGCAAAAAATGCTCGCTTTCTCAACAAGTACGTTCCCGGCGTGCACATCCCCGAAGAGACCATCGATCGCTTGGAAAAGGCAACCGATCCCCTGCAAGAAGGCGTGGCGATCGCCGCCGAACAAGTCCAACTCGCCCGCCAAATCTGCCAAGGCGTGCATATGATGGCAGTTAAGCGGGAAGATCTCATTCCTCAAATTCTCGATCGGGCGGGGATTGAGCCTTTGACGTAATCGTTGTTTGTTGTACTGATTTAAGTCAAATTCGACGCCAATCTTGCCACTCTAAACCATCAATTCGATCGAAATGGCATTGATTATGGGTGATAAGAACTAGATCGTTCGAGATGGCAACACCTGCAATCAGGAGGTCGATATCATCAACTGGGGTTCCGCTACGTCGCAAAGTTGCGTAAATTTCGGCAGAAAGTTTCACAGACTCCTCAGTGAGAGGCAAGATGAGATTCCGATCTGGTTTGGGTGTCAGAAAAATTGAACTGCAATCTAAAAGAATGTACTAGATTGTATAGTGCCATCAACGGGTCTTCTGGAACAAGCTGGATTTCTTCTAAAACTTTGGTCTTTAGATCTGAGATATTCATCAATAAGCCCTCCAAAACTTCGCTCTCTATTGTGAGATTTTATGGCTTTCAATAATGTCTCTAATTCGACGAAGAAGCGGTTGTTTCCGGTTCCGAAAAATCTTCGGGCGATCCAAAAATATCGCTATCGTCCCACTCATCCTCTTCTTCCGGTTTGATCGACCGAATCGGACGAGAAAAATCCATTAAATCGTTGGGTGCGAGGACGGTAACTTCGACGCTAGGTACGCTGTCTTCTGGCGAAGAGTCGAGTTCTTCGTCATTATCTGGCTCGATGTCTTCTAATTCCGCATTTTCTAAATCTGCCTCTTCTAATTCAACTTCCTGGGTTTCAACTACAGGAGCGATCGCCTTATCTTCAACTGGCACTCGATCGATCCCTTTCTTGGTGAAAACTAGTCCATCTTCGCGACACTCAACCACGATCGTATCGCCTTCTACAAACGCCATTTCTAACAGTTTGGTAGCGATCGGGTTTTCCAATTCCCGTTGAATGGCTCGCTTCAAGGGACGCGCCCCGTACACCGGATCGTAGCCCACATCGGCGATATAAGTTTGTGCCGCTTGAGTGAGTTCGATTTTGATTTTTTGTTCGCCTAACAACCGTTCCAACCGCTTAATTTGAATACCGACAATATCGCGCAATTCGGCTTTACTCAGCGGGTGGAAGAGGATAATATCGTCAACGCGATTGAGGAATTCCGGGCGGAAGTGCGATCGCAAAGCATCGTACACCCGCTTTCGCATTTCTTCGTATTTGGCATCGTTCCCCGCCACATCTAAAATGTGTTGGGAACCGATATTACTGGTCATCACAATCACGGTATTGCAGAAGTCTACCGTTCTCCCTTGAGAATCGGTAATTCGCCCGTCATCGAGGACTTGCAGCAAAATATTAAAAACATCCGGGTGAGCCTTTTCTACCTCGTCAAACAACAACACCGAATAGGGTTTGCGGCGGATGGCTTCCGAGAGTTGTCCCCCTTCCTCGAATCCCACATATCCCGGAGGCGCACCCACTAAGCGGGCAACGGAATGTTTTTCCATATATTCCGACATATCGATCCGCACCAAGGCATCGCGATCGTCGAATAACGATGCTGCCAATGCCCGCGCTAATTCCGTTTTTCCCACCCCTGTGGGACCCATGAACAGGAAGGAACCGATCGGACGACCGGGATCTTTCATTCCGGCACGGGCGCGGCGGATGGCGGCGGAAACGGCTTCTACGGCTTCCGATTGTCCGATGACGCGCTGGTGCAGTTGGGTTTCGAGTTGCAGCAATTTTTGCCGTTCTGACTCCAGTAAGCGGTTCACCGGAATTCCCGTCCACTTGGCGACGATTTCGGCGATGTCGGCTTCGGTGACTTCCTCTCGCAGCATGGTCGTGCCTTGGGATTGGAGGGTCATCAGTTCGGTTTCCTTAGCTTCGCGATCGCGCTGAACCACCGCCAATTCGCCGTATTTCAATCGTGCCGCCAGTTCCAAATCCGATTTCCGTTCCGCTTGTTCGATCTTCAGGCGCAGTTGTTCTTCTTCTTCTTTAAGCGTATTGATGGAATCCAGGAGTTGCTTTTCGCCCTGCCACTGAGAACTGAGTTCTTCTTGCCGGGTTTTCAATTGGTCGATTTCTTGGCGGATGCGTCCCAACCGTTCCTGAGAAGGCGCGTAGGTTCCCACCCGTTCCTCTTCCGCTTCCAGAGACAGCTTTTCCATCTCCAACTGCATCAAGCGGCGATCGACATCTTCCAATTCGGCGGGTTTGGAGGTAATCTCCATCTTTAAGGTCGCCGCCGCTTCGTCTACGAGATCGATCGCCTTATCCGGGAGAAATCGATCGCTGATATAACGGTTGGATAGCGTTGCCGCCGCCACCAACGCCGCATCGATAATCTTCACCCCGTGGTGGACTTCGTAGCGTTCCTTCAGCCCGCGCAGAATGGAAATGGTATCCTCCACGCTGGGTTGTCCCACGTAAACCTGTTGAAAGCGGCGTTCGAGTGCTTTATCCTTTTCGATATGCTTGCGGAACTCATCGATCGTCGTTGCCCCGATACACCGCAGTTCCCCCCGTCCCAGCATCGGTTTGAGCAAGTTTCCCGCATCCATCGTCCCTTGGCTGCCGCCGCCTCCCGCACCGATGACGGTGTGCAATTCGTCGATAAACAGGACGATTTGCCCGTTGGAACCCGTCACTTCTCGCAAGACCGATCGCAACCGTTCCTCAAATTCTCCCCGAAACTTCGCCCCGGCAATTAAACTGCCCATATCTAAGGAAATCAAGCGGCGATTTTTCAGCGATTCCGGCACGTCGCCGTTGACGATGCGTTGCGCCAAGGCTTCGGCTACCGCCGTTTTCCCCACCCCCGGTTCGCCGATCAACACCGGGTTATTTTTGCGCCGCCGGGAGAGAATGCCGATCGTCTGGCGAATTTCCTCATCTCTGCCGATGACCGGATCGAGTTTCCCTGCTCTGGCTTGTTCCGTCAAGTCTCTGCCGTATCGTTCCAGAACCCCTTCGGCTTGTTCGGCTTTGGCTTCTTTCTTTTGAGTGGCTTGGCGCAGTTTTTTGATGGCGGCGGCAAGTTGCGCTTGTTCCACGTTGAGGGTTTTCAGCGCTCGCCGTCCGATGCGATCGTCCTGGGCCAATCCTAACAGCAAGTGTTCTTCGGAAATCACCTCATCTTGGAAGTTCTGCCGCGCCGCATCCGCCTTATCCAGCATGGTATCCAAGCTGCGACCCAAATACAACTGATCGATGCGATACACTTTGGGATGGCGCTTGGCGAAGGTGTCCAGTTGTTGCGCCAGGGTTTCCGGTTCCACACCGACGGCTTGGAGAATTTGCTGCGCGAGATCCGAATGCTCCAACAGTGCCAGGGCAACGTGTTCGACTTCTAAGTATTGATTTTGGTAGCGTTTGGCAACATCTTGGGAGTTGACGATGGCATCCCAGGCTTTATCGGTAAATTGGGTGGGGTCTGTTGGCTGCATAGAGTCGGGTACGGGGTAACGAATGGTTTCTATGTAATGCTGCTACAAATACCGAGCAGGGGGAGCAGGGGGAGAGTGGGTAGCCAACATTGAGGGAATCGAGATATTCAGGAGGGAGTGCGGGACTACTTTGGGGTGGCTCGGCGATCGAGAAGTTTGTTTCTACCTTAGAACAATTTGGCAGTGGCGACTAGTCTGGGGCGATCGGTCTCCAGGTTTTGGGCTAGCCTTTCTTTCAAAATTCATCCCGGCACTCGGACAACATCTCAGTCGTTTTACTCTTGTGTCGGTAGCAAAGGTTGGATGTAAGTGAGAAGTTCCAGGAGATCGGTCTGAATAATTCTCCAGATCCGATCGAGATCGACCCGTTCGTACTCATGCACGGCAATATCGCGTAAACCCGCAATGTTGCGCCAAGGAATTGTCGGGTGTTGAGAACGAAATTCTGGCGATAATCGCTTCGTCGCCTCACCAATAATAATTAATCGTCGCAGCACGGCATCCTGTTTTTCTTCGTTCTGGGTAAAACGATCGAGATCGATGCCCTGGGTGTATCGCATAATGAGGTGAATTGAATCGGAAATATCGATAAGCGATTCGTTATCTCGCATGATAAATAATCCGATGCGAATTTAAAATATTCTGACGCCGCAGCCAATTGCGGCTGTTCAGAATGGCTTTCTTACTCACAAAATCCACTTTACGATCGAATAACGTCTCTAATTGCTCTTGCATCTCGAATATTTCCAGCCCGTAGTTTGCCTCGGCTGAAAAAAGATACAGTACGTCGATATCGCTGGGATCTTCTCCTTCGGCACGAAAATCCTCTCGGAGAACCGAACCAAATAAAGCCAATTCGGCAATCTGCCATTTGTGACAAAAGTTTGAGATTGCTTCTGGGGTCGTTTGCAGGCGATCGAAAATTTGACCCACAGATAACTCGAATTCTTGGGGCGCAAGTCTCTGTTCTTCTGGCAAATGTTCGGAATTGCCAGTGATGCCACCCGAAACACGAGTTGGAGATAACGAATGGGTCATTACAATTCGATCGAAACCGTCCATTTGCCCTTAATTTTAACGTAAGAGAAATTCGAGCGTCGATCGCCACTTTACAAGCCTATCAGGGCGATCGCCTGTTCTATAATTTCTGTAGCCTGTTCGGTTTGTCCGTTCTCGGCTAAAGTGTCGGCAATGTCTGTCAGTGCCGAGGCTTTCCGTTGGTCATCGGGAATAGATTGAGCCACCTCCAAAGCTCGCTCTAACTGTCCCGCTTTGGCTAAGGCAACAGCAATCCCATACAATGCCCAGGCTTTGGGCTTGTCATCGGGAAAGGATTGAGCCACCTCCAAAGCTCGCTCTAACTGTCCCGCTTCGACTAAGGCAACAGCAATCCCACCCAACGCCCCGGCTTTGGGCTTGTCATCGGGAAAGGTTTGAGCCACCTCTAATGCTCGCTCTAACTGTCCCACTTCGGCTAAGGCAACCGCAATCTCATACAACGCCCTGCCTTTCCACCCGTTATCGGTAATCGATTGAGCCACCTCTAATGCTCGCTCGGACTGTCCCGCTTTGGCTAAGGCAACAGCAATCTCATACAACGCACTGGCTTTGAGCCTGTCATCGGGAAAGGTTTGAGCCACCTCTAATGCTCGCTCTAACTGTCCCGCTTCGACTAAGGCAACAGCAATCCCACCCAACGCCCCGGCTTTGGGCTCGTCATCGGGAAGGGACTCGGTCACCTCCAATGCTCGATCGAATTGTCCCACTTCGACAGCAATGCCTGTCAGTACCCAGGCTTTGGACCCGTCATCGGGAAAGGTTTGAGCCACCTCCAATGCTCGATCGAATTGTCCCGCTTCGACAGCAATGCCTGTCAGTACCCAGGCTTTGGACCCGTCATCGGGAAAGGTTTGAGCCACCTCCAAAGCTCGCTCGACTTGTCCCGCTTCGGCTAAGGCAAGAGCAATCCCATACAATGCCTCGGCTTTCGTCCAGTCACCGGGAAGGGACTCGGTCACCTCTAATGCTTGATCGATTTCTCCCGCTTTGGCTAAGGCAACAGCAATCCCACGCAATGCCTCAGCTTTCGTCCAGTCACTGGGAAGGGACCCGGCTACCTCTAATGCTCCATCGACGTTTCCGGTTTCGACTAAGGCAATCCCAATTTCACTCAACGTTAAAGTTTTGCTCAAATCAGTAACGGTTTGAGCCACATCCAATGCTCGATCGATTTCTCCAGCTTCGGCTAAGGTAACAGCAATTCCACGCAATGCCGAGTCTTTTGATACCGATCCTTCATCGGTAATGGCGCCAGAGATCTCCAACGCTCGATCGAATTGTCTCACTTTTGCCAAAACTACAGCTATTTGGGATAACAGGTCAGGGTCGTGCTGTAGCGTTTGAGACAAATGGAATGACTCAGCAGCCAATTCCCCGGTCTTGCCAATCACACCCAGATTCTCAGTGTTCGTTACAGAAATTGCCCCCCATCCGGCACGCGGCATGAGAACCGCCAGAGACGCTAGCACGGGAATGAAGAGTGTTTGAAGTTTCATCGTGACTCTTGAGAGATCGGGGTAGATCTATCTCACTCTACCAATTTCTTGGGATGTATCAATTATCGCGATCGCTTCGGCGACTCCGCAGGAGTATCGCCCTCTCCATTCTGGGTTAAAACATTGATTTTGGGTGAGGGTCGATCGATCGTTCCAGGGATTATACGATCGAGGTAGGAGATTTGCGAAAATCGATCGAAGTTGTTTTGCCAAACGATGAGGAACCCTCACATGATTGCCGAACCGAGATCCAATCGCTCCATGACAGCGGAAGAATATCTGGCATGGGAAGCCGAGCAAGAACTGCGTCACGAATATATTGATGGCGAAATTGTGGCGATGACAGGCGGGACTCTGGCTCATGCCAAAATTTATCTCAACTTTTACAGGGCGTTGTATCCTCACTTACGTCAACGAGGCTGCGAAACTTACGTGTCGGATGCTAAAGTTCAAGCGCGTCCCAACAGTCGTTATTTCTATCCCGATGTGGTGGTCACTTGCGACGCCGAGGATTTAAAAGCTCGAGATTGGGTGCGAAATCCGACAATTATTGTTGAAGTGCTCTCTCCCAGTACGGCGGCATACGACCGCACGAAAAAACTAAAATACTATCGCCAAATTCCCAGTTTGCAAGAATACATTTTAGTCGATTCGGAATCGATGTCGGTGGAAATTTATCGTCGGGGAGAGGGTAAATTTTGGCTGTACTATGCCTATGAAGCTGGAGAGACGATCGCCTTAGATAGTATTAACTTTGAATGCCCGATCGAACTCTTATACGAGGGAGTCACATTCGAGCCAACGATCGAGGATGAAAGGGAAGATTGATTCGCTCTTCAGATCGCCTTCTATAAGCCTATCAGGGCGATCGCCCCCTCCAAAATTTCCGCAGCTTTTTCGGTTTGTCCGTTCTCGGCTAAGATGTCGGCAATGGTGCGAGCAATTTCTAAGGCTCGATCGACGTTTCCCGCTACGGCTAAGGCAGCCGCAATTTTGTGCAGTACAAAGGCTTGGCGAGCGTCCTCGGTAATGGTTTGGGCAAGTCGCACAGATCGATCGATTTCTCCAGCTTCGGCGATGGCTACAGCAATCCCGTCTAACGCCAAGCCTTTACTCCATTCATCGGGAATAGTGCCAGCGATCTCCAATGCCCGATCGATGTCTCCGGCGTGAGCTGACCAATGAGCAATCCCGCTCAACGCCAAGGCTTGCCACCCTTCGGGAATGGTGCGAGCAATTTCCAGCGCCCGATCGATTTCTCCCGCTTCGGCTACAGCAAGCGCAATCGACAATGACGCTGGGGCTTCCCCCCAGTCAATCGTAATCGTTTGAGCTAAATCCAGCGCCCGATCGATGTCGCCGGTTTTAGCTAAGTCAGCAGCAATCGCAATCGACGTTGCCGATTGAAAACTTTCAAGAGGAATCGTTTGAGCCAATTCTATAGCCCGCTCGACTTGTCCGGCTTGGGCTAAGTTAATGGCAATCGCGCGCAATGCAAAGGTTTTCGATAAGGAATCGGCAATCGCTTGGGTCATTTCCAAAGCTCGATCGATCTCTCCGGCATCGGCTAAGGCAACCACAATCTCTTTAAGCGCAAAGCCTTTATTCCATTCGTCGGTAATAGTGTCAGCTATTTCCAAAGCTCGATCGATTTCTCCGGCATCGGCTAAGGCAACCACGATCGCGCTTGATGTCGTCGATTGCAGCCCTTCATCGGTCGAGGTTTGAGCGATCGTTAAAGCGATATCGACTTCTCCAGCTTCGACCAAGGCAATGACAATGCTTTTGAATGCCGAGGTTTTCGGAGTTTCATCGGTAATGCTATGAGCCACTTCCAACGCTCGCTCGATCGATCCTACCTTCACCAAGACAACCGAAATCTCCTGTAACAGTGAGAAGTCTGGTGTTTGAGACAAATGGAATGACTCAACAGCCAATTGCCCAGCATTGCCAATAACACCCAGATTCTCAGAGTAAGATCCAGACCTTGCCCCCAATCCGGCACGGGGTGCGAGAACCGCTAGAGAAGCCAGTCCGGAAATGAGGAATGCCTGAAGTTTCATCGTGACTCTTGGGAGATAGGGGTAGATCTATCTCACTCTACCAACTTCTTGGGATGTGTCAAATCCAGTACGCAACCCCATTGCTAGCTCAACCCCCACCCACAAAAAAACAAACTCAGCCACATCGAACTCCTCACTTATTACTTATTACTTATTACTTAATCCGCTTCGCCAATCAACGTAAACGCCGCCCAATGGCTGGGACTACAGGTTGACATACTCACCGTCCTAAAGGCGCGGTGATTCTTGACACTTCACCGGGTCTTGCTACCGAAGTAGTCTGACAGTCCCTCGATGTCCGTTTAGAGT
>DVED01000189.1 GCA_015295945.1 Oscillatoriales cyanobacterium M59_W2019_021
CGGTAAATATAAATTCGTAAAACAGACGGTTTTTTAGAGATAAAAAACCGTTTTATTTTGTGCTGTTGCGCTAAAATAATGAATTAATCGAGGTGTCCAATCGACTGAATGGACATCTAAAAACCCCTCAGATCTGGAGATCTGGGGGGTTGGGTTTAGTTCGATCTATCTCAAATCCCACCTGGAACTCAAGTTCCAGGCTAATAGGCGAACTCCATTGAAATGGGCTGAATGCTTTTTCTTTCCAGTTTTCTGGAGAAGACTGAAGCGGTTAGCCTGGGGTTGAAATCCCAGGCAGGTATCACTCTACAAACTGACGTTAAACCAACTTCAGGTCGGGATAAGCAGCGATCAAATCGTCGGTGCTGAGGGTATCACCAGAAGCTTGCGGCGTCCAAAGGACTTCCACCGCTAAGAGGCGATCGCTCGAAATACTCCCCAAACGGCGCAAAGCCGTCGCTAAGTCATCCTCGTTGCGAATTTCGGGCAATTCCAACTTACCTTGAACGGCAGCCAGAAGGGTGACGACGATATATTCTCCCGGATCTTGGGGCGCTAACTCACCCGCAGCAGCTTCTCCCGGCAGGGCGGCAGCCGTTTGAGCTTGGCGCAGTTGACCGCCATAATTAGAGAGGGTTTCCTCGGTAAATTTGCTGCGTTCGGCGATCGACCATTGATTGAACTTGGCTTCGGCACTTTCGAGACGAGCTTGTTGGTTGTCTACCGAGCCGTAAGCGAAATACTCCGGATGGCGCAACAGAGCCAAAGTAGACTCTTGCAACACCTGGGAGCGACCCGATGCCGAACTGGTATCGGCAACCTGCGCCAGGTTATCCAATTCTCCTTGCAACTCCCGCGCTTGGGCAAGCAGTCCCACTCGCACGCGGCTGACGGAGATGGTGGGGTTCAGGTACTCTTGTTCTTCGGCACTTGCCGTCACGTTGCGGAAGCTATTCACCAAGAAATTGGCGATCGCGATAAAAATTAAGATGGTAAACAACCCACCAAATCCGCCGCCAAATCCGAAGAAGGGCAGCAAAAACGGAAAGCCGAACCCGCCGCCATAGCCGTATCCTCCCGGAGTGGGTTGGTAGGTGCGAGTGGGCGTCCCATAGCTACGCGGTGCCCGAAACGATCCGCCACCCATCCGTCCCCCCGTCCGGGCAGCCAGCGCCCCATCCGCTTGCGAAAAGAACAAGGTGACGACTAGCCCGAGTAAAACCAGGGATTTGAAAACGGGTTTAACCATTGAAAGTAGTTTGCGTTTCATATAATAAGTTGTTCGTGCAACTTCTTTCTTTATCTTAAAACTCGATCGCCATTCGAGCCGCTACGGTAGATGGAGGGCAATCCGTAATCGTCATTGGTCAGTAGTCCTGTGTCATTTGTCCTGGGTACGAATTACCAAACCCCAAACCCCAAACCCCAAACTCCAAATTCCATGCAACCCTGTGACTTTACCACCCTCATTGCTGCTGCTGCCGAACTGCGTGCCGATTGGCTTCCCGCGAGAGTTGAGCAAATTTTCCAGCGCGATCGCACTCACCTCTATATTGCCTTGCGGACGATCGATCGGCGGGGGTGGCTGACGCTTTCGTGGCATTCCCAGGCGGCACGGGTGTGCATCGGCGAGGCGCCACCCAAGGAACCGGATACCTTCACGTTTAGCGACCAATTGCGACATCAAATTAAGGGGTTGGCATTGGTAGAGATTGCCACGATTTCGCCCTGGGAACGGGTGCTGGACTTTCAATTTTCCCGTCGTCCCGGCGACCCGATTTTGTGGCATTTGTATGCGGAAATTATGGGCAAATACAGTAACGTTATTCTCGCCAATGGGGAAGGGGCGATCGTTACCGCCGCCCACCAAGTAACTGCTGACCAATCCAGCGTTCGCCCCATTTTGACGGGTCAACCCTATACCGTCCCACCCACCCTCACCGACCCCATTCCCAGCTTGCAAGAATCGCGAGAAAGGTGGCAAGAACGAGTTAGTTTGATTCCGGGAACGTTGCGGCGCAATTTATTAACCAACTATCGCGGATTGAGTTCGGCGTTGGTGGTTTTGATGGCGCAGGCAGCGGGAATTGATGCCAACAGAACGACAGAGAGTTTGACGGAATTAGAGTGGCAGAACTTATTTCACAAATGGAAGGAATGGCTGCATATTTTGGAAGCAGAGGAATTTAAACCCGGTTGGACGGAAACCGGATATACGGTGTTGGGTTGGGGCATGACGCAACCTGCCGAGACAGTGGGAGAACTGCTTGATCGCTACTATGGCGATCGCCTGAACGAACAGGAATTCAAGCAATTGCGACATCAACTGGCGCAAAAATTGAAAAGTATTTTAGCGAAGTTGCAGGTTAAACAGCAAACCTTTCGCGATCGCCTGCAACAATCCGACAAAGCGGATATCTATCGCCAGCAAGCCGATTTATTGATGGCATACTTGCACGAATGGCAACCGGGAATGAAGCAAATTACGCTCAATGACTTTGAAACGGAAGAGGCGATCGTCATTCCCCTCAATCCCGAAAAAAATGCCGTTCAAAATGCCCAAGCCCTGTATAAATCTCACCAAAAACTCAAACGCGCTCGCTTAGCCGTCGAACCGCTATTACGAGAAGTCAATGCCGAAATTTACTATTTAGAACAAGTAGAATCGGCACTCGATGGAGTTGCCGAATATTGCGAACCAGGAGACTTAATTGTCCTCGAAGAAATCCGCGACGAATTGATCGATCGCGGCTATCTCAACGCCCCCCAATATCGCCGTCACAGCAGCACAAATCCAAACCAACATCACTTTTCTCGCTATACCACACCCAGCGGTTTTGAACTTTTAGTCGGGCGAAATAACCAACAAAACGATCGCCTCACCTTCCGCATTGCCGGAGATTACGATTTGTGGTTCCACACCCAAGAAATTCCAGGCAGTCACGTTTTGATGCGCTTAGATCCCGGCAGCGTTCCCGACGATGCAGACTTACAATTTGCCGCCGATGTTGCCACCTATTACAGCCGCGCCAATCAGAGCGATCGCGCGCCAGTTGTCTACACCGAACCGAAGCATTTATACAAACCAAAAGGGGCAGAACCAGGTATCGTTGTTTACAAACACGAGCGCATTTTGTGGGGAGAGCCGCAGAAATTTAAAACTCAGAAAAACAATCGTATGTGATAATTAAACTATATTTAGTATATATTATATATTATTATAAATTC